>JAJRPR010000215.1 GCA_024280655.1 Alphaproteobacteria bacterium
ACATGCGGAATAACTTGCACAGTTGCCCCTAGATAATCACCACGCCGCTCTTTTGCGATAATATCAGAATAAATGCGCCCTGTTGTGACATTGTCCTTTTTATTGGCAGATCGCCCAGTAAAACGCTCATAATGCCCAAGATCAAGATCTGTTTCTGCACCATCATCGGTCACAAAAACCTCGCCATGTTGAGTTGGTGACATAGTCCCCGGATCAACATTTAAGTAGGGGTCAAGTTTTTTTAAGCGAACACTATAACCACGAGCTTGCAACAGTGCACCGAGTGCCGCTGAAGCTAAACCTTTACCAAGTGAGGAGACCACGCCTCCAGTAATGAAAATATAACGAGCCATGGGTGTTAATTATATACACACTTATAAAACATTTGAAATGAAAAAACTATATCTGATAAAAAAAAGGGGGAAATCTTATTTCCCCCATGAATTAGTTGTTTATAGGCGAATTAGTTGTTTGTAGGCGCTTGTGGCGCACCGCTAGCTGGTGGTAACGCCAAATTAGGTGCATCTATTTGTTGTGAATTAGGATTTGGTGCATTTTCATTTGGCGTTGGCACTGCCAACCCATTCTCACCAGAAAGGCTATTAAGCGCATCAAGCACGTTTAGATTTTCACCTTGTGATTGCTGTTCCAAATTTTCTAAAATTGAATTAGTACCTCTTTCAACATCATTAACAATACTTAGGCCAATAGCTGTTGCCATAAATAACGCTCCTAAAATTGCTGTTGTGCGAGTTAAAAGATTAGCAGAAGTGCGAACAGGTGCAAAACCACCGCTATTTCCACCACCCATGCCAAGTGCGCCACCTTCTGAACGTTGCAGTAAAATTACTACAATCATTACCAGCACAATAAGTAAATATACAACGATTAGGATATTAGCCATTTTTCAAAATTCTTCTTAAATATATGAGTTTGAGTTTTCTCTACACCTATTAAATTATAAATACTAGTATTTTTAGGCAAAAACATGACCTATTTATTGGCAAGCCTTAATTATCTGAATAAAATCACTAGCTTTAAGACTAGCACCACCGACCAAACCACCATTTACATTACTAAGTTCAAGTATTTCTTTGGCATTATTTGGCTTCATAGAGCCACCATAAAGAATAGGCGTTTTTTCTCCATTTACCCCAAACTTCTCAACAAGAGCCGCTCTAATAGCATCGTGCATTTCATTAATATCATTAATTGATGGAACAAGACCAGTGCCAATCGCCCAAACAGGCTCATAAGCAACAATTATATCTTTAATGTCTGTTGGGATTGATTTATCTAGTTGCTCAAGCACAACTTTTAGCGCCCTACCCTGTTTGCGCTCATTTTCGCTCTCCCCAATACAAATTATCGGAGTGATATCTGCCCTAAAAGCGGCATTTGCTTTTTCTTGCACCAATTCATCATTTTCACCATGATCAGAACGGCGTTCGGAATGGCCAACAATTACATATTGCGCTCCGGCATCTTTAAGTATTTCAGCGCTTATATCACCAGTATGCGCACCTGATTGTTCAATATGACAATCTTGCCCGCCAAACGCAATTTTTGAATTTTCATTTAGTTGAGTGGCAGAAATTAACAGAGTTGTAGGAGGGCATATTACAGTATGACAGTTATTATTGTTCATATTATTTAGCATAGAATTAAGACTGTCAATTTCGCCTAATTGCTTAATCTCTCCATTCATTTTCCAGTTGCCAATTATTAATGGGATAATTGCCTTATTCATTTTTTACTCTCCTTAAACACACTATTGGACTATTGCTCATTATTGCCGTAATTCCACATAACAGATATTTTAGCGTTTGCCCTTATAAATTGATTGCTAATGTTTAATATCATTATATATAAAAGCCAATAACTTATTAGCTGAAGGAAAAATATTTATGCTCGATGGTTTACGAAATTTCGCAAGAACATGGCCTGGGAAAATTTTAGGTGTTTTAATGCTAATCGGATTGGCTGGATTTGGCATGTCTGGAGTTTTTACTTCACTTAGCATTAATACAGTAGCTAATGTTGGTAAAGAAGAAATAACAACAAGGGATTTTCAGCGCAATTATGCACGTCAAATCAATGAAATTGCAAACCAGATTGGATCAACGCCAACCGCCCAAGAAGCAATCGCTTTGGGTATTCCCTCTGCAGTATTAAGTAATTTAGCATCAGAGGCCGTATTAAATACTTTAGGTAAAGAATTTGGGTTAGGAATTTCAGATGAATTATTGGGCGAGAGAATTCAATCAGACCCAAGCTTTAGCGCTGTAACTGGTAGTTTTGATACGCAAACCTTTAGAACCGCTTTAAGAAGTAATGGCTGGAGCGAAAATGAATATTTTGAAATGCAAACAAAAGTAGCTGTTCGCCAACAATTAGCACTTGGTCTTTTTAATATAGAAGCTTCCAAAAGCGCTGTTGAACTTATGACTAGGTTTGGCGATGATAAAAGAGATGTGGAATATTTTATCGTTAACCAAGATACTATGTTGCCCCCAAGCGATCCAACTCAAACTGAAATAGCGCAATATCTGAGCGACAACCAGTCTTTATTTCGCACAATACCATTACGCCAAATAGATATAATGGCACTTTCACCGCAAGTTATTGCCCAAAATGTCAAGATAAGTGATGATGAAATTGCTAGTGAATATGAACGTACCAAAGCAAGTTATGATAGACAAGAAACCAGAACTATTTCGCAAGTAGTGCTTGATAGCGACATAATTTTACAGCTTTTTGAAACTGGCAAAGCATCAGGTGTGTCTTTTAACGATTTAGTTGCCCAAAATAATTTAGAAATAATCAATATTGGCACATTATCAGAAGCTCAAATTAGAGATAGTCTGCTTAGTGATGCTGCATTTTCTATTGAAGAGGGTGAATTTGATATTGTTTCTTTGTTTGATGGAGATTTAGCAGTCTTTGTTGAAAAAATAAATGCGGGAGGACAGTCTCCACTTAACGAAGTTAGTGAGCAGATTTCTCAAAATCTTAAACTAAAACAAGCCCGTGAACTATATTTAGATTATCTTGATCAAATTGAAGAACTGCGTGCCGCCTTTACTCCAATAAATGAAATTGCTGGAAAATATAA
>JAJRPR010000017.1 GCA_024280655.1 Alphaproteobacteria bacterium
ACACCCTATAAAACTTAATTTTTTGCGATTTTTACCACCACAAAAATTTAACAAAAATGACAATGATGAAATTATTTTGCCCTATATTAGATTAGATAAAGCGCTTGAGTTTTTAATCGGAGACTGGCTGAAATGAGAAAACCAATAGCTATAAAAAGCCATAAACAAAAACCAAGTTCCAAACAAAAACAAAGCGTAAAGATAAAAAGTGAGCGCTCAGCACAAGCTTTTGCCCCACCACAACAAAAAGAAATCATATCAAGCATTGTTGAAAAAACAAACTCGCCACAGCAAATTGATAGTAGTTTTACAAAGACCCATTGGCTAAGAAATATTTTTTTAATATCAGTTTCTTTGCTCATTTCATTAGCCATTGGCCTATGGTTCGAGCAGCTAATCAACTCGCTTTTTACACGTAATATTTGGCTTGGTTATATTGGCATAGCAGCTTTGGTAATTATGCTCATTGCACTTATGATATTTTTCATTCGTGAGATATTTGCGCTTCTCCGCCTAAAGCATCTTGATAATTTGCGCGCCCTAGCTTCTAAGGTTCTAATTGATGATAATAATAAACAGGGTAAAAAAATTATTGCAGAGCTGCTTTCTCTTTATGCTAATCGCCCAGACATGGCAGCAGCACGCACCAATTTAGAAAAAATATCACCCGATATTTTTGATGGATCGATTATGGTGCAACATAGCGAGCGCACTTTAATGAGTTCTCTTGATAAACAAGCCAAAGCATTAATTTCAGCCAGCGCAAAGCGTGTTGCTGTTGTTACTGCCATATCACCTCGTGCTTTAGTTGATATAATTTTTGTCGCCTATGAAAGCTTCAAACTTGCCAGCAACATTGCAAAACTTTATGGTGCAAGACCCAGTGTTTTTGGATCACTAAAAATAGGCTCAGCAATCCTATCACATTTAGCAATTACAGGCGGAGTAGCGCTTGGCGATAGCGTTGTGCAACAACTGCTTGGTCACTCAATGGCGGCAAAAGTTTCCGCAAGATTAGGCGAAGGGTTGGTCAATGGTTTAATGAGCGTGCGAGTTGGCATAGCAGCAATGCGAGTAATCCGCCCCCTGCCCTTTAATGCCCTAAAACAACCAAAAGTAATGGATTTTATAGCTGAGTTAGCCAAAATCACTAAACCTGACTAAAAATAAAATATTGACCATATTCTTTATTGAGCATAGGCTTTTGCTTTATGCAAAATGAATGATAAAAAATGCCAAATTCAAAAAAGCAAAAATCTAGCCTTAATAATTTCAATGATAAATTTAACATTGTCTCTGATGATGTTGGCAACCTTATTGTCAATATTTTTCATAAATTGGCATTATTCATCATTGCGATTACAACGATTTGGGCTTTTTCTATTGCTTTTTTAGGGATGGCGAAAAGTGGTTCTGCTTCAGTTGAAGATTTGTTGTTATTGTTTATTTATCTTGAAATTGGCGCAATGGTTTCAATTTATTTCAAAACAAATCGTCTGCCAGTTCGCTTTCTTGTCTATGTAGCAATTACCGCAATAACTCGAGAACTAATCTCCATTGCCAATTATCAAGATAAAACTGATGCCATTTATATTATGATGATGTCAGGTGGCATATTATTGCTTACTTTCGCAGTATTGGTTCTAAGGTTTGGCTCTTTCAGATACCCAACCGATAAAAATCTGGCTGGATTAGAAGATGATAGTTAGATAAAAAACCTATTTCTTAAACACAATAAACGCCGCTGCCCCAACCATTGCGCTTGCAGCACCTCGATTTAGATATTTAAGCGCTTTAGGGGAGCGTAAAAACTCTTTGGCACTTGTTGCTAGTAAAATATATGGCAACACGACAAGATAAAGAACCGCAATAGTTAGCACAATCAAAACCAAATAATCATTTAGATTTATATTATTCAAATCAATCACACTTGGCAAAAGCGCTATATAAAAAATAATAACCTTAGGGTTGCTAATCGTTACAACATATCCCGAAATAAACGAAGGCCAAAAGCTTTTTCCTTTAGCAGAGCTCATTTTTGCAGGATCAATACCTGCATTCCAAAAATTCCACGCAAGCCACAATAAATAAGCCGCACCCAAAAATTTTATCACAATAAAAAAGCCAGAAAAAACACTAGCGATTGCCGCTAAACCTAAAATAGCAAAAGTTAAATATGTAATGTCACCTAACACCAAACCATTCAAAAAATAAAATGCTGGCTTAAGACCAGAGCCAAGCGCCTTGCCAACTGAGGCGGCAATTCCTGGACCAGGAATAGAAGCGGCAATGCCAAGAGCAATCACATAGGGTAAAAACTCAAATAAATTCATAGTCTTAACTCCAAGTTCCCCTCCCCCTCGCGGGGAGGGGTTAGGGGTGGGGGTATGGCATAAAGCGGTGGTAACATATAATAGAGCGATAGGGCTCAAAAAAGCAGAATATAAAAACCCCAATTCTACTATATCTAACTCCTAGAATTAGGAGCCAACGAAACTTTCAACCCATCTAGTTCTTCGCTCATCAATATTTGGCACGACAGGCGTGAATTAGCCTCAACATTTGGCACAAGATCTAGCATGTTTTCTTCCTCCTTAGAGGCAGGAATTAGTTTTGAAACCCAATCCGCATCAACATAAATTTCGCAAGTAGCACATGCACAAGCACCCCCGCATTCCGCCTTTATATCTTGACCCCAATCACGAATTACCTCCATAACTCGCCAGCCCTCAAGCGCTTCTAATTCATGCACCTTGCCATCATAATCTGTTACAAAAATTTTCACTTCACACCTAATTTTTTCTGCAATTTTGTTGATGAAGTTGTATATTTAAAAATCACTCTTTCATCAGGATTTATGATTTTTTTAGCTGCTTGCGACATAAGAGCTGCCTCGTGAAAACCGCTTAAAATTAGCTTTAATTTACCCGGATAATAATTTATATCGCCAATCGCAAACATGCCTTTAATTGAAGTTTCAAACTTTTCAGTATCAACCGCAATAAGATTATCATTAAGCTCAAGCCCCCAATCAGCAACTGGCCCAAGTTTCATTGTAAGACCAAAAAACGGCAATAGACGTGTAGTTGGGATATTGTGTATATCACCCGCTTTACTCTTAATATTAACGGCAGAAAGTTCATTTCCCTCACCCTCAAGTGAAGCGATTTGCCCCAATATAAAATCTATTTTACCAGCATCAGCAAGCGCCAACATTTCATTGACCGAAGAAGTCGCCGCACGACATACATCACGCCGATGCACAAGAGTTAAAGATTTAGCGATTGGTTGCAAATTTAGCACCCAATCAAGCGCACTATCACCGCCACCAACAATCATCACATCTTGGTCACGAAATTCCTCAATACGGCGCACTGAATATTGCACCGACTTGCCTTCATATTGCTCAATATTTTCAACTGGCGGACGTGTAGGCTGGAATGAGCCACCACCAGCGGCAATCACCACAATAGGAGCTAAAAATACCTCACCCTCGTCAGTTACAACCCTAAAAGTGCCGTCCTTAAGTTTTTCAACCTGCTCAACCATACGATTATAGTGAAACTCTGGCGAAAATGGCTCAATCTGTTTCATAAGATTATCGGTAAGCTCTTGCCCAGAAATCACAGGAAAACCCGGAATATCATAAATTGGCTTTTCAGGATAAAGCTCGGCGCACTGCCCACCGGGGCGATCAAGAATATCAATTAGATGGCATTTTAGGTCTAACAAACCAAGTTCAAACACCGCAAACAGCCCAACAGGC
>JAJRPR010000018.1 GCA_024280655.1 Alphaproteobacteria bacterium
ATAATCGTCTTAGCTGCGAATATGCCTTATGCGTGATATTTTGTCACCACAACCTAGAAAATTGAACTATTTCTTTCACCCAAATGGGTTATTGACGAATGCAAGGCTTGGTGAGACAGTTTGGGTATTGGCATTCTGTTTCTTAACTATCATTAATGAACGGGGTCAAATAAATGGGCGTTCAAACTGCCGAATGCTCGATCGTTAATAATTATTATGGGAAAATCGAAAATGAAAAAATCTATTTGTTTTGCAATCGTCGTAACACTATTGACTAGCGCTGCTGCTCAAGCTGGAAATTACACGGTGGAGAGAAGTTTTCATCAGCCATCTGCACCGAATGTCCGAGCAGCAGATATTACTGTAATTAAATGTTCCACTCGTTATGGAGAGCTTTGGATTTATGATTATAATGATAGCAGCGTAGGGTATCGCGCCATCGAACCAGGGTATTGGGCAAGCCCAATCGGCGGACAAAACTATAGTACATTCGCAGGAGCTGGCGATGCCGCTTGCCATTCATTGGCTCTGTTGCCGATGAATATGCATGAGTTTCAAAGAAGGTAGTGCTTTCGTTCTGAACCATCGCAAATAAATTTTAGGGCGGGCAATGGTTTTGCAATGGAGAATGCACATTATAACGTATATCCGATAAGCATGCCCTGTGTCTCGACACGGGGTGGAAGCTGGGTATCGGACAATGACATGCGTTAAACAAAAACTTAACTGCGCTTAGTGCATAGGTTTGTTATTTTTGGATTATTATAGATTTAGATGCAACCGCAGTCTGCTTTTTTGTCTAGTCCCCACCCACTTTTTATCCTAACCCCCCCACCCTCAATCCCTCCCCGCAAAGGGGGAGGGAGGCAGATTGAGTTTATAATCCTAACTAAATACTCCAACCAAGTCCCCCTCCCCCTCGAGGGGAGGGGTTAGGGGTGGGGGTTTAGGATAAAAGCGATGGGAATATAAAATAAAAGCAGGCGGTGGTAGGGCGTTGCAACTCTTCGGCGCAAGAAGAAATGTCGGCATCCATTATACCCATAGGTAAGCACTATTCTAGCGTTGCTCTCTTTGCTGCAACAACAAGGAAGCCTCTGCCTAAGATATGTTTTGATGGTGCAAATGGATGCCGTTTTGCAACGGCATGACGACAGAGGGCAAAGGCTAACAGCAGAGAAAATAAAGTTTAAAAAAATTTAATTTACTCTTATAATTAGTAATATTACCCAATGTCATCCCGATGAAAATCGGGATCCATTTGCGTTATCAGAACTTATCAACTTAGTGCCTTTACACACGATACAACAAACAGAGCATTGGCAAATTGCATATGTTTATGGGTATGAAAACCTCAATATTTTTCATGTTGAAGGGTTGCAATGGGGTGACGATGGAGATTGTGGAAGGGTAAATTCATATATGATGAGGTTGAAAAAATAATTTCGGTTACTGTCACCGTAATTTAGAGGGCTTTATCGCTCGGCTAGCGCTAAAAATAACTCAACTGCGCTTAGTGCTTGATCTTGGTGTTTGATGTTTAGACAGCACAAAGCAACCAACAAAGTCACCTGCTGCTTGCCAAATATTAACTTGAGATAATGATTTATAGCTAGATTGTTTACTCATGTGACGCATGCGAACAAAAAACAAGAAAATATTATCAATCTTCTTTACAAATACCTTAGCCTTTCTTTATTTATATCTACGGTTTTTACAATTTAAATTTTGGCAGATTATGAACATGTTTTTGCACTGCTTTGTCATTAAACCCAATTGAAGTAAATCGAGGAACAATTTCATGATAATTAAACGTCATCTGCTTTTTTATGCCAGTATCAGGATGCATGCCTACTCCAACTAAGTATTTACTAACAGACTGGTTGACTTTTTTAACCGCTAAATTTAGTCGATTTTTCTTGCCAAGTAATGGCTTCACAATTGATGGCAAGGCTGTTGCAACAGCTAATAAATTTGATGATGCCGAAATCACAAAACTTACCATTCCGATTGAGGTTTTAGCCCAACCATCCATTACATCCATTGCAGTAATGCCTCTGGATACAAAATGTTCAGCTAATTTTGATCTGTATTCAATAACAGTATTGGCTAGTTCCTTTCTCAGTTCAGTGTCATTTAGACTTACATCCTGTGAAACCAATATTTCAATATCCGTCAAGAATTTGCATTTAGCATCGAAAATGCTATTTCCAGGTTCTACTAATCCACGAAAGTATTCAGGTTTATCCAAAGGGATGCCCTGCGGGACTGAAATTGCTGGCAAATCTGCCATGCCAGCAATATCAGCTTCTACAGCATCTGGTAACTCTAACAAATCTTCAAAAGCAGCGCCAATCATTGTATCAGCTGCAATTGGCGTTTTCATGTCTGCAGACAAACAAAGGGCAAAGTTGTAGTGATACGCTTGACAGGCAATGGACATCATTTCATCCATTGAATTTTTCCCAATTGTGCCAGAATTAAACTCAGATAACAATACCTCTTCAATTGCTGATCTTGGAGCCGTTTCATAAACTTCATGCTCCAATATTGCGCCTAACAAGTCATCCAAATAACTATCTGTAAGATCATACAATCCCAAGTCAATTGCTGATTTACTACGAACCCTATTAAAAAGGCGCTTAAAACCTTCATGCATTTGGTAGCGAGGAAAGCATTGATAGCTATTTTGTTGTTCGATTCTTTGAGCCCATCTATTTAATAGTTCTTTTTTCTCAGGCCATTCAGTTGAAGAAATTAAATTTTTGCTCGTATTGACTCCATCGTGCGCCAACTTCTCTGGCAAAGAAGCAAATGCATCTGGGTTGAAATCATGGGCTTTTGTCAATATTTTTACAAAACCAGTGGCCACCATCTCTCGAAGCAAACTTCCTTCTGATATAGCCTGTTGAAGACCATTTCCTGCGAACAAATAACCGTCATTCACAAGCATTGGTCCTCCAAAAAATATATGCTTAATAAGACTTCTCTCAAAAAATTTTTGATCATGATAAGCATCGGGGACATATCGATGGATAACATCATCAAGAAGACCAGCATATGTAGTATTAATCAATCCTGTCACTTTGATAACCTACTATTTCTTAAAAAAGGCTATCGAAACGAAGCCTCAGATATTACTTAGTATGTTTATTAGCTTGACCTTCTACAAGTAGATATTTCTAATATCCACAACAAAGCAACCAACAAAGTCACCTGTTGGTTGCCAAATACTAACTTGAGATAATGATTTAGAGTTAGATTATTTACTCATGTGCCGCATTCGAGCGATCTCATCATATTCTTCTTGTTCGACTTTGTCTTGTGCTGCACGTTCTGCCATGTTGGCACGTTGATCAAGCAGTTCTATTTTTTTCAATTCTTCTAAAGCTTCAGAAAGCGCATCTTGTGCGGCTTCTTGTTGCCCTTTCATATCATTTGCTGATGCTATTAGATTATCTCGTCTGTTAATTGCAGCTTTGGCAAATGTTGAATAAGCAAAATGGGCAACGTCTGATATGCCAGTTTTTTGATGCTCTATATCTATTTGTTGATCAAGCTCTGCTGCCATGCGCTCAAAATCACCAATCATCATTTCGATTTGTGCTAATTGGCGACGTTTTTCATCAACATTAAATTTTCTTACCCTAATCAGGCTTTCGTTTCGTGACTTCATGACCTGTACTCCTTACACTACTCAAGTCGTTTGTTCATTTTCAATCGCTGTGTCTATTATAGTTTTGAGCATTTCATAGCCCTGTTCTATACTAGTCACTTCTCCCCTATGCTGGCTCAAAAACGCCTCCAGCTTAGGATTGATAGCAATCGCTTGATCTACCTTTGCATCTGATCCTTTGCGGTAAGCCCCCAAGCGGATCAATTCCTCCATATCAGCAAAAACTGACATAAATTCCCGTGCCTTTTGCAAAACCGGCTGAACTTCCTCCGGCACGCACATAGGCATGGTGCGCGAAATAGACCTTAGAACGTTAATTGCTGGATATCTTCCACGCTCAGCAATCGCCCGTTCCATTACAATGTGCCCATCTAAAATACCACGTGCGGCATCTGCTATTGGCTCATTGTGATCATCACCTTCTACTAAAACAGTAAATAATCCTGTAACAGAACCAGAGTTTTTTAATCCCGGCCCTGCTCGCTCTAATAATCTTGGTAATTCAGAGAAAACTGTTGGTGGATAGCCCTTTGCGGTGGGTGGCTCACCTATTGAAAGCCCTATTTCTCGTTGCGCCATTGCAAAACGAGTTAGGCTATCCATCATGCAAAGTACTTTTTTGCCCTGATCTCGATAATATTCCGATAGGGAAAGCGTTAAATATGCCGCTTGTCGGCGCATAAGAGCGCTTTCATCTGAAGTTGCCACCACCAAAACGGTTTTTTTAATGCCCTCTTCGCCCAAATAATCGGTAATAAACTCTTGCACTTCTCGCCCACGTTCTCCAATAAGCCCAATTACTGCAACATCGACCTCAGTATTTACCGCCAGCATTGACATAAGAACCGATTTACCAACTCCTGAGCCAGCAAATATGCCAAGCCGTTGTCCCTCGCATACTGTTGTAAAAGTGTTTAATACTCTAACACCAAGATCAAGCGGTTTGCCAACCCGTGCTCTATCATGAGCTGCTAGCGGATTGTTGCGCAATGGATATGCCATATCGCCTCGTGGTACTATGCCTTTGCCATCAATCGCCTCGCCATTGGCATTTACCACCCGACCTAACCAGTTCATAGAAGGGTAAACAGCGCCATCATGGCTAGAAAATACTGCCTTGCAACCCAAGCGCACTCCCTCAATAGGGCCAAATGGCAGGCAAAGTGCGTGTCCATCACGAAAGCCAATAATTTCACATGCTAGGTTTTTGCCAGATTGTCTTTCTATTGATACACGTCCGCCAACCCGCAATTCACGTACTGGGCCAGTTACTTCAAGCAACAGCCCTTGCACGGTTTTTACACGACCAAAAACCTCAATTTCATCAATAGCATTAATTTCGCTTATTAGCGGATCAATCATGAAAGCTAAGTTCTCTCTTTATGCTTCAAAGTGAAACAGTTTATCTTAAAAAGTACGAATCACAAGAAAACTGTAACCTATTGTTAAGAAAAAAGCGCTATTTTCATATTTCAAGACCATTCTTGTTAATAAGTCATTTTCCTTAGTTTTGTTGGTACTAAAGCGCTTTTCATTGAGTCCAATGAATCTCTTGTAACGCTTTCTTAACCTAAAACATTAAAAAGATGTAAAGGTTTTTATTTAATAAAATCAATGCCTTACTATTTTTTAATTAAATTTATTAGCATCTTGCTAATATGAATTAAACTTTGTTAACTATTTCTCAGTAGTGTCGAATCATATCCAGTAGGATTAACAATGGATGTGCTCACGCATGGGATGCATCTGAGTAGTTCCAGCAGGGACAGTAACAAATTTTTAAGGGGATAAACATGCGAGTACTCTTAGTAGAAGATGATAGTGCAACAGCACAAAGCATCGAACTAATGCTCAAATCCGAGAGTTTTAACGTCTATACCACCGATTTAGGTGAAGAGGGCGTCGATCTTGGTAAATTATATGATTATGATATTATTTTATTAGATTTAAATCTACCCGATATGAGTGGGTATGAAGTGTTGCGTACGCTTAGGATTGCCAAAGTTCAAACTCCAATTCTTATTCTTTCTGGCCTTGCAGGCATTGAAGATAAGGTGCGTGGGCTTGGTTTTGGTGCTGATGATTATATGACAAAGCCTTTTCATAAAGATGAATTGGTTGCTCGTATTCATGCAGTTGTTCGTCGCTCAAAAGGGCACGCACAATCAATTATCACGACTGGTGAATTGGCGGTAAATCTTGATACGAAAACAGTTGAAGTGGCTAGCCATCGTGTGCATTTAACTGGTAAAGAATATCAAATGCTTGAGCTTTTATCATTAAGAAAAGGCACAACGCTAACCAAAGAAATGTTCCTCAACCATCTTTATGGCGGCATGGACGAGCCAGAATTGAAAATTATTGATGTGTTCATCTGTAAATTGCGCAAAAAACTCTCAGTTGCCACGGGCGGCACAAATTACATCGAAACTGTTTGGGGTCGTGGTTATGTATTACGAGAACCAGACGAACACGAAATGGTGCAAACCGCCTAAAGGTTTTTATATATTTTAGAAATTTTGAACCCTCGTGTCTTTGATGCGGGGGTTTTTGTTTTTGGGTGTTTAGAAAAACAAGTTAAGCAATATCTTTGTTTCACTCTTCGCCGTCTATAATATAGTTTGGCGGCGCAAATGGATGCCGTTTTTCAACGGCATGACAATGGAGTATATAGCTAAATAATTTATCCATTGCGCAAAAGTATCGAACACTGTTAACGTAATTAGTGTTATGAAAAAAACAATCCAACAAAAACTCAATATCAAATATCCAATACTTCAAGCCCCAATGGCAGGTGGTATCACCACACCAGAATTCATTGCACAAGTGTCAAATTTTGGAATATTGGGCGCTATCCCAAGCGGATATATGCCATTAAAGCAGGTTTGGGGGTTTATTGAGAGTGTTAAAGCGTTAACGAGCAAAGCTTTCTCCATTAATCTCTTTGTAGATTATAATTGCTATAGCCAAGAGCCTTTGGCTAAACCGAAGGAAATTTTGAAAATTGAAGCTGAACTTGGTATTTCAAAAAAAAGCAAGTTCACCATACCATCACCCCCTACTATGAGTGATTTGATTGAACTTATAATTGAGCAAAATGTTCCAGTTGTGAGCACAGCCTTTGGTCTTTTAAAAGAAGCTGAAATTGCCGCTCTTAAAAAAGCGGGGGTTTTGATAATGACAACTGTCAATTCAGTTGAAGAGGCAGCTATTGCATTTGAAACACAAGATTCAGATGTTTTGATATATCAAAACAGTAATGCGGGTGGGCATCAAGGAGGGTTCAAATATGATGTTTATAGCACTGAAGTTGAATTTACCTCATTCATGCAAAATTACAGTGATAAATATTTGGTTATGACTGGCGGTATTGTTACTCGAGATGATGTAAAATGCACACTGAAAAAAGGGTTCGATGGCGTCCAGATAGGAACAGGGTTTTTGACAACACATGAAAGCACGGCAACAAAAGAATATAAGAAAGCGATCATCGCAGAAACACGCCATGATGCGACTATGTTCACCATAAGTATAACGGGGAAGAAAGCTAGGGGATTAAAAAATACGCTGGCCTTGCTAGACATAAAAAATAATCTAGGATTTCCCCACATGCATTATGCTAGTATGCCATTAAGAAAATATGCGAAAGATATAGGTAACACGGAGTTTCAATCTCTTTGGGCTGGCTCTGGGATTAATAAAATTGATCAAATAAAATCACTGAATGAGTATATGAATGCAATTATAAAGTGACCTTTGTACAATAGATGAATTATTTAGCTATTGTCGGTTCAATACTCCGCCACCACCTTGTTGTAGTTCTTTTGCGTGAGAAGAAAATATTGGGTTACTTTTTGCCCGCCCGCTCCACCATCTTCTGCTTTTAATCCAAACACCCCCGCCCTCAATCCCTCCCCGCAAAGGGGGAGGGAAGCAGATTGAGTTTGTGGTTATAAATCTCTTGCCAACAATTGCAAATCTTTATCCCCCTCCCCCTTGCGGGGAGGGGTTAGGGGTGGGGGTTTAAGCATAGGAAAGCGGTGGGGCTTTGTTTGAATTATTGTATAACAGGGGAGATGCGCATTTAAGAAAAGTCAAAAATATTTGACACTGAGTATAAAATAGCATACATCAAGTCTAATTTATACTACTAACACGTCAAACACAGAGGAAATCATGCCCCAACAAGAGAAGAGTGCCATTATATCGTTATTTTCCATTACGATTGTTTTTGGCTTTTATTTTTATTTCACTAGGCAAAATTATCAGGCTGGATTATTTGATACGCCAGATGCTGGTATTTTAATTGGTAAGTCAATTCTTTGGCTTATTTTTGGCGGCGGAGTTTTCCAAATAATTGCTCATATAGTCTTTAACATTATTTATGCGATTATTACCAAAGACGCTAATCCTTCTTCTTTGATTGATGAGCGTGATAAGTTGATTGAGCTTCGTACTTTACGGATTGCTTATTATATTATTTTTGTTGGTTTTATTGCCGCAATGATTGCTTTGGCAATGGGGCAAAGCATTTTTATTGCCATTCATATATTGCTCGCATTCACAATTATTGCTGGCGTTGTTGAAAGTCTGATGCAGATTTTCTTTTATCGTAGAGGGATTTAGCATGGGCAAAATCACCCTTATTAAACGGCAGGTAAAAAATAATATTCGCCGCCTGCGCTTTGAGCATGATGAAATGACGCAAAAGAAATTGGCTGAGTTAGTTGGCGTAACTCGGCAAACTATTGTGGCGATTGAAAACGCAAAATATGCACCATCGCTCGAATTGGCTTTCCTCATTGCCTTGGCTTTTAACAAATCGATTGAAGAAGTTTTTTCTTATGAACAGAAAGAGAAATAAAGTGAAAGCTGCTATTTATAAAAAATATGGTGCACCAGAGGTTGTACATATTGTCGAGCTTGAAAAGCCAATTCCCAAAGATAATGAAGTTCTGATAAAAGTTCACGCCACAACTGTTAGCGCCGCAGATTGGCGAGCGCGAAGCCTTGAAATGCCAAAAGGTTTTGCAATGTTAGGGCGTTTAATATTTGGAATTTTTGCGCCAAGACAACCAATTCTTGGCACAGAATTAGCTGGAACTATTGAGGCAGTTGGCAAAGGTGTGAATAAATATAAGGTTGGCGATAAGGTTTTTGCTGATTGCGGGTTAGGGTCTGGCGCTCATGCAGAATATAAAACCATGCCACAAGATGGAGCAATAGCACTTAAGCCTGACAATCTTAGTTTTGAGCAAGCAGCAGCGCTTTGTTTTGGTGGCACGGTGGCTTTGGATTTTTTGAAAAAACTAGGTAAAATCAAGCAGGGCGAAAAAGTCCTAATCAATGGCGCATCTGGGACAACAGGCACTGCATTGGTGCAATTTGCAAAATATTTTGGTGCGCATGTAACAGGTGTTTGTAGCGGAGCAAATTTGGAACTTGTAAAATCTATTGGGGCTGACAAAGTGATAGATTATACAAATGAGGATTTCACAAAAAATAGTGAGACCTACGATATAATTGCCGATACAGCTGGAAATGCTCCTTGGTCACGCAGTAAAAATTCACTAAATAAAACTGGTCGGCTTTTGCTGGTTTTGGGCAGTTTAAAAGACATGCTTTTGGCTAATTTTGTTTCAAAGAAAAATGGTAAAAAACTTATTGCTGGTGTTGCTAACGGTAGCGCCAAAAGTTTGAAATTCATTGCTGATCTGGCAGAGCAAGGCAAGTTCATACCCGTAATTGATAGAATCTATCCGCTTGAGCAAATAGTTGAGGCGCATAGACATGTTGATACTGGGCGCAAAAAAGGGAGCGTGGTCATAACTCTTGAACCCAATAACTCAGCCACGAACAACAAAAAGGAATAGTAAAATGAACATAAAAACTAAATTTTCAACTCTATGGATAGTCATAACATTAAATATGGCGTTTGCGGATATTCTCTCGCTCTTTGTTCCTGGAATTCACGAGGAACTTGCGGCATTTGCAGGCGATATTCCAATCACTTGGCTTATGTTATTTGGAGCGGTAAAAATCCAAATTCCTATTGCTATGATTTTCTTGTCACGGGTGCTAAATTATAAAATTAACCGTTGGGCAAATATTATTGCAGGTGTAATTACAATCGTGTTTGTTGTGGGCGGCGGAACGCTTCTGCCGCATTATATATTCATTGCATCTATTGAAGTTATTTGCATGTTAGCGATCATCTGGTTTGCTTGGAGATGGCAGTCCCCTAAGATAGTTTAGGGTCAAGTAATGCCAAGTAATTCCATTAGCTTGCTTTCCCTTTGCGCAACTAAATCATTTACCGAATAATTATCAAGAACACTCAAAAAAGCGTTCGTTGCTTCGCTAAGCACATTTTTTAGTCTGCAACTGGAGGCGAGCGGACAGCGTGGCTTATAACATTCTATTATATCTAGCCGCTCTTCCATTTTGCGAATAACATCGCCAACTTTAATTTTTTTAGCGCAAAGTGCCAACCTAATGCCGCCGCCTCGTCCTCTTGTAGTTTTGATAAATTCTTTCTTTGATAAAGCAGGAACAATTTTCATTAGATGATTGCGTGGAATAGCAACCTTTTCAGCTATTTCAGTAATGGTTACATCACGTTGTTTATTCAAAGTTAAATAAATCAATACTCGTAAAGAATTGTCGGTAAATCTGGTTAAACGCATTAGAAAATTTCAAAACCCCATTTATTTATACATGTCTGTCTAGAGCATAATTGACAAATTGTCACTTGTTTTGCTAGCTTAATAAAAGATGCCTTTTATATATATGTTTAAGCCAAAGAATATCTATGCCAAAATAGAAGGAAGGCTGGGCATCAAAAATATATTCAAATCTAACAATATGGGAGAACAAAAATGGGGATATATCGTAGAACATTTATGACAGCGGCGGCGGCAACAGCAGTTGCTGGAGTGGTTGCAAGCAAGGTTTCAATGGTAGTGGCATCTGAGGAAGATGTAAAAGACCTACCAAGAGTAAAGCAAGAACTTGTTGCGCCACCTATGGTACCAAAACATGACCAAGTGGCAGTTGGCGGCCCAAAGGTCGTTGAAATTCGCATGGTTATGGAAGAGAAAAAAATAGTCATTGATGGCGATGGCACTGAAATTTGGGCGCTAACTTTTAATGGCTCAGTTCCGGGTCCAATGGCTATTGTGCATGAGGGTGATTATCTTGAGCTTACTTTGGTTAATCCTGAGAGCAGTGTGCTGGAGCATAATATTGATTTCCACGCTGCAACAGGGGCGCTTGGTGGTGCAGGCTTAACGCTTGTTCAGCCGGGTGAAGAGGCTATTTTGCGCTTTAAAGCAACTCGTGCTGGGGTTTTTGTCTATCATTGTGCGCCGGGTGGTGCGATGATCCCTTATCATGTAACGCACGGAATGAACGGTGCTATTATGGTATTGCCAAGAGATGGGCTTAAAGATGGTGATGGCAATAGCATTACCTATGACAAAGTCTATTATATTGGTGAGCAAGATTATTATATTCCTAAAGATGAGAATGGCGAGTTTAAGAAATATGAAGCGGCTGGTGATGATTTTGGCGATAGTCTTGAAGCGATGAAAACGCTCACACCGACCCATGTTTCGCTTAATGGTGCTTCTTTTGCATTAACGGGCGATGCGGCACTTAGTGCAAAAGTTGGTGAAACCGTTTTGTTTATTCATGCGCAAGCAAATCGTGATAG
>JAJRPR010000019.1 GCA_024280655.1 Alphaproteobacteria bacterium
AAAGCCTGCCAAAGAGATTTTTGCTGTTGTTTGCTAAGTTTTAGCATTTCTTGTGCATTAACAAGCGGTGCTTCAACTCCTACTTGAGATTTTGTAAAAGGCATTAATGTTTTAACGCCCATCATTCTTGTTGCCTCAAGCACCATAATTATTACAGGCACATTATCAATTTTGAGCACGCTAAAATATTGATTTTCTGGGCTAATATCTAAAATATCTAGCCAAACCTTAATAAAATCAAAATTTTGCCCCGGAGATTGAACGCCTAAATCTTCAAGAAAGCACCATTCTGTCTCAATATCATCAATTACATTTGTTGTGGTAATTGAGATGTTTAAGCCAGTATCTTTGCTCTCTTTAAGAGATGTTTTTTTAATTTTCTTGTTCATAGGCCATCGCTATATCATTGCTCAAATCATTTGAAGCCACTATTCACTAGTAATGTAAAAGAGTAGTTGATATTTCAAAAAAACATTAGCCAATTAGACCAAGTGCTGGAAAGGTTTCCAATAACCACCAAGAAAAGCGAGTAAATTGCCCTGTCATAAAAGCAAGGCCAGTTAGCACTAATAATGCGCCCATGAATTTTTCAATAGTGCCAAGATGTTTCTTAAAGCCTTCAAAAAAGCTAGTGAATGGCCCAATAGCCAAACCTGCTAAAAAAAACGGCACGCCAAGACCCGCAGAATAAACGGCTAATAATTTAGCGCCCTCAGCCGCTGAATCTTGCACGGCGGCAACCGAGAGAATGGCGGCAAGCACTGGTCCAATACATGGTGTCCAGCCAATGGCAAAAGCCACCCCCAATCCAAAACCACCAAGCGGGCCACTAACTACGCTTGGCCCATGATGGCGTATTTGCATATTGAGAAAGCCAAGTTTGAATATGCCTAAAAAGTGCAAACCCATCGCAATGATAAGCAATCCAGCTATTGGGGTTAAATAAGGCATTATTTGCCTAAATGCCTGCCCAAAGGCGGTTGCCGTTGCGCCAAGCGTGATAAATATAACAGAAAAGCCCATTATAAAGAATAATGATGTGAAAACTGTACGCCGCCAAAGAATGCCAGATTTAACACCGTCTTGCTGTAATTGCTCAAAAGATGCGCCCGACATATAGGTTAGATAGGGCGGAACAAGCGGCAAAACGCATGGACTAAGGAAACTTAGAATTCCTGCCATAAATATAATTGGGAATGTTAATTCGCTCATTTGCCTAACCTTTTCTATAACCTTATTAACGCTTAGAAAATTTGAAGCAATAGCTCTGTTTAACTATCAAACAAAAGTGATTGGCATATTGCTTCATTTTTTTGCTCATGCTAATGCGCATTTGAAAAGAATCAGTGATAACAAACGAGCCGTATATTATGATAAAACGATATTCTCGCCCTGAAATGGTTGCCATTTGGTCAGCGCAAACAAAATTTAAGATTTGGTTTGAAATTGAAGCACATGCCGCAACAAAACAGGCAGAGCAGGGAGTTATCCCAAAAGAGGCTGCCAAGACCATCTGGGAGAAGGGTGAAAATGCTCAGTTTGATGTTGAACGCATTGATGAGATCGAACGTGAAGTAAAGCATGATGTAATTGCTTTTTTGACGCATCTTTCTGAAATAGTGGGTGAGGAGGCTCGTTTTGTACATCAGGGAATGACCTCATCTGATGTGTTGGACACAACTCTTTCAGTACAACTTAATCGTGCTAGTGATATTTTATTGGCAGATATTGATGCTTTACTTGCCTCACTTAAAAAACGAGCATTTGAACATAAAAACACCATCACTATTGGCCGCTCACACGCTATTCATGCCGAGCCAACCACTTTTGGCATAAAATTGGCGCAGGCCTATGCAGAAATGCAGCGCAATCGTGAAAGATTAGTTGCAGCGCAAAAAGATATTGCTACTTGTGCTATTTCTGGCGCTATTGGCACTTTTGCCAATATTGACCCTGAAGTTGAAAAATATGTTGCAGATCAGCTTGGTTTAAGCGTTGAGCCAGTTTCAACGCAAGTTATTCCACGCGATAGACACGCAATGTTTTTTGCAACGCTTGGGGTAATTGCCTCTTCTATTGAGCGAATAGCAGTTGAAATTCGTCATTTGCAACGTACAGAAGTGCTTGAAGTTGAAGAATATTTTTCAAAAGGGCAAAAAGGCAGCTCTGCCATGCCGCATAAGCGCAACCCGATATTAACTGAAAACCTAACAGGGTTGGCTCGTTTAGTGCGTGGCATGGTAATTCCTGCGATGGAAAATGTTGCGCTCTGGCATGAGCGTGATATTTCTCATTCCTCAGTTGAGCGCATGATTGCCCCAGACGCTACAATTACCCTAGATTTTGCGCTGGTTCGTTTAACAAATGTGATTGAAAATCTGCTGGTCTATCCAGAGAATATGAAAGAAAATATGGATAAGTTGGGCGGATTGCACAATTCACAACGTGTTTTATTAGCGCTCACGCAAGCAGGGCTATCTCGTGAAGCCAGCTATTCAGCGGTACAACGAAACGCTATGCAGGTTTGGCAGACAAAGGGAAACCGT
>JAJRPR010000216.1 GCA_024280655.1 Alphaproteobacteria bacterium
AAACCAAAAGCTAACAGAGCCAAGCCAACAAAGATAAGAGAAAACAGGCGCATAATAATTTTTAATATAGAAATAATTATTTTCAATTTATTTGTCCATTTAATTAATTTCAATAGTATTATTACCTGATTTCTTCCTGCCTACAAATAACATTATTGTGCCCAAAACACCTAAAACTACCCATGCTGGCAGACTAACAATAAATAATGCTCTCTCGTTGAGTGTACTAGGCCATGAACGGTTACTCAAAAAATTACTAATAGCTAACCAACTAGAACTATGTAAATCACTCCATGTTTGCGAAAAAGGCAAGAAAATAATATAGTCTAAATTTTGCGAAAGAATAATAGCTCTTATTAAAAACACTACAGCAATCCCTAAGAACCACGTACCCATTATTTTCAATAAAAACTTTATAAATTTCATTTTTCAGCGCCCTGAATTTTATTTAACCAAGAGATAGCTCTAGAAGCTAAAGAAGGCAATTTATAGGTTAATAAATAGATTGATATTTATATGGTTAAAAAGACTTGCTCATAAGTACTTTTTAGGGGTAGGTCATTGTTTGGAATTACTTAGTAAATTAAAAGGCTAATAAGGGTAAAAGGCGCAAAAGGTTTGGCGATAGTCAAACCGTCTAAAGAAAAAACAGCGTGCGCCTTATAAATAATTATAGGCATGAATATTTTGTCTAACTAATATAGGAGAGGTGGCCGAGTGGTCGAAGGCGCACGCTTGGAAAGCGTGTAGGCAGGTAACTGTCTCCAGGGTTCGAATCCCTGTCTCTCCGCCAGTTCTCCTCTTTAATAATTCCCTTAATCTATTGATTTTATTGAATAATTCCTCAGTACAAGTTTAGTCCGCCACACATTACCCTTGATTTGCTATACATTTTGCTATACATTCTGCTATACAAAATGGATTTTAGGGTAGATAAATGAACATCGCTAAAAGGAATGAAACCTTTTATTTGATAAAACGAGTGCCAAAAAGATATGGAATAATTGAAAAGCGCACCTTTATTTGGATTAGTCTTCACACTGATTCTGAAACTGTCGCTTATCAAAAAGCTCCTAATGCTTGGCAGCACTTTATTGAAGCGTGGGAGGCTCGTCTTGCTGGAGATAATGACGATGCTGAAATTAGATTTGAAGCAGCAAAAAAATTAGCCGATGTTCGTGGATTTCGTTATGTTGGTGCGGAGAATGTTGCTGACCTGCCCCATAATGACCTATTAGATAGAGTGGAAACTGTTGAAGATAAAAAAGGCACTCCAGATAAGTTTGAAGCCGCCGCAATTCTTGGTGGTGCAACTCTACCAGAGATAAATGTAACTCGTGCTTTAGAAATATATTGGACACTTGCACAAGACAGAACATTAGGGAAAAGCGATGACCAGCTTAGAAGATGGCAAAACCCTCGTAAGAAAGCAGTTGCTAATTTTATTAATGTAGTGGGCGATAAGGAATTATCAGAGATTACTGGTGATGACATGCTTGATTTTCGTCAATGGTGGATTGGGCGCATGAAAACAAATGGGCTAACAGCTAACAGCGCAAATAAAGACTTATTACATTTTGGTGATATTCTTAAAACCGTGAATAAGCTCAAGCGACTTGGTTTAAATCTTCCACTGTCAGACCTAACTTTCAAACAAGCAGAGCCATGTCAAAGGCCACCATTTTCTGAAAAGTGGATTAAAGAGAAGCTACTCGCTCCAAACGCTCTAGGCGGACTTAACCTAGAGGCTCGTTGCATTGTTTTAGGAATGATCAATACTGGTTATAGACCCAGTGAAGGGTGTGGATTATTTCCTGAACATATCAAGCTTGAAGGAGCAGTTCCTCATATTTCTATTGAAGGAGTTGGTCGCCAGCTTAAATCTGTTCATGCTCGTCGGGTAATTCCACTTGCTGGTATTAGCCTTGAGGCTTTTCAGCAATGCCCAAATGGCTTCCCTCGTTATCGAGACAACCCAAGCCTATCTGCTACAGTGAGCAAATATTTACGGGCTAATGACCTGCTTGAAACACCAAAACACAGCCTTTACGGTCTTAGACATGCCTTTGAGGATCGTATGATTGCTGCTGGGATTGATGATCGCATTAGACGTGATTTGTTTGGGCATACGCTTAATCGAGAAAGATATGGTAAAGGCGCAACACTTGAACATTTGCATCAGTGCGTTCAACGAGTTGCTCTTTGATTTACAATATTTTTTGCTCGCTCAATAATATCGAGTTTTTGCTTTTATTAGAAGCCAATGAAAATGCAACAATAGATGCTATCTAGGGTTTTGACCCTAATGAGATAATTCAGAAATAAGCACTAAATCAATTCCAACAGGTGTTTTAATTCTGCTGTCATTTTTAAGAAATACATCACAGCCTTCTTGCATCGCTGTTGCAACATGAAGTGCATCAGGAGTTTTCAGTCCTATTTTACCTCGCAAAAATCCTGCTTGGATACAAATATCTCTATCAGCTGCCACAAGTTTGAAAGCGCCAACCTCACTTAGAAAATCAATAGATAGTTTAATTTTTTCTTGCGCATCTTGTTTCACATGTAGCGGCAAAATTTCAGTAAATATTATCTCTGAAGTTACGATTGAAAATTCACGGCTCTTGATAGCCATATGAATGGATTCTATTTTAGATGCGTATTCCTCGCTTCCTTCAAGAATATAGATAAAAATATTCGTATCAAAATAAACATTTCGTCCCTTTAAGATTTTTCTTAATCCCATGAGTTGCGTTCTTTACGGATATATTCATCAACTTTAGATGCTGAGCTGAATGTGCCTGCTGTAGCGCCAATGTATTTTGAGATGTCGATACCCTTTTCACGCATTTCACCCTTTATTTTAGGAACAACTTGTTGAGGAGTCATAACTACCTTTCCATCAACAATTTCACAATTAAACAAATCTCCTTTTGTTACATGGAGTTGTTTGCGAATACCTGCTGGCAAAGTAATCTGTCCTTTTTCTTTCAATGTTGTAAGAGGCATTAGATTTCCTATATGTTAGAATGTTAGAAAGTACTACTCTAAAGATATGATTTTATGTTGCAATGTCAAGATTCAAAAAAGCAAACGATTAGATATAATACTATTGAAGAAACTTAGGCACGCTTTTGAAGATAGAATGATTGCCGCTAATATTGATGATCGCATAAGGCGTGATCTGTTTGGGCATACGTTAAATCGAGAAAGATATGGTAAAGGCGCAATGCTTAAATATTTGCATCAATGCGTTCAATCAGTTGCTCTTTGACGCATAACATCTCTTCAACACTCACTTGATTTTCAAAGATAATGATATTATAGTATCACTAAGCAACTGCAAATAAGGGTTAGTAATATCATGATATCACTTATAATGCCGTCTAAAGCTCAAAAAAAGCTCACTGAAAACGTTCGCCTACGCCGATTGCAGATGGAACTAACCCAAGAGGGTTTAGCCAAGCGCTCTGGCGTGCCATTGCCAACGCTCCGTAAGTTTGAGCAAAAGGGTGCGATTTCTCTGGAATCATTCCTAAAACTTCAAATGGTGCTTGGTGGACTAGAGAATATCTTAAAAGCTACAGATGTAGAAAAGCAACGAACATTATTTTCATCAATTGATGAAGTTCTTGAGGCCGGCAGCACACCAACCCGCAAAAGAGGTAAGCACAAATGAGTAATATAACACCTGTGAAAGAAGTACAGGTTGGAATTAATTTTGGTAGTGATGTCATGCCTGTTGGACGCTTGGCTATGCGTGAGCGCACTATCTATTTTGAATATGATCGCGCATTTATTGCGCGTGGGTTAGAAATATCTCCATTCCGCTTGCCATTAAAATCAGGTGTTTCTAGATTTGATTATGATACGTTTGAGGGCTTGCCGGGCGTATTTAATGATAGCCTACCTGATGGCTGGGGGCGTTTGTTATTTGATCGTTTTGCCCGCACACAAGGTATTGTTCCATCGAAAGTTACTCCCTTAGATCGCTTGGCACATATTGGTATGCATGGCATGGGAGCATTAGTTTTTGAGCCAGATTACAACGCTAATGACGCACATGATACTATCAACTTAGATAATTTAGCAAAGCAAGCACAAGACGTATTAGAAGGTGATTCTGATGAAGTTTTACAAGAGCTTCTCTCTTTGAATGGATCATCAGCAGGAGCGCGGCCTAAAGCGCTTATTGGCGTTAACCACGCACGCACGCATATCGTTCATGGTGTCAATGATTTGCCTGTTGGATATACGCCATGGATAGTTAAATTTGCTAATAGCCAAGATGGTCTTGATACTGGTGCGATTGAATATGTTTATGCGCTGATGGCCGTAAAAGCTGGTATTAATATGTCTGATGTTCACTTATTCCCCGCAAAAAAAGGTGCTGGATATTTTGCCATTAAGCGCTTTGATCGAGAAGGTAACAAGAGATACCATATGCACACGGCTTGCGGATTGCTGCATTCAGACTTCCGCACACCATCACTAGATTATGAGGATTTAATCGCTCTCATAAGTATGCTAACACGTGATGTGCGTGAGGTTGAAAAGATGTATCAACTGGCGGTCTTTAATGTTCTATCGCACAACCGTGATGACCACGCCAAGAACTTCAGCTTTTTAATGGATGAACAAGGTCAATGGAAATTATCACCTGCCTATGATTTAACATTCTCATCTGGCCCACGCGGAGAACAAAGCACCATGGTAATGGGTGAAGGACAAAACCCAAAAACAGAGCATCTCATTAAACTGGGGGAGGAGGCTAAAATCGATAAAGACCGCATCCATGAAATTATTGAGCAAACACAGACAAGTCTCGCCAAGTGGCCAGAGTTGGCAAAGCGTCATGGTGTGAGCGTAGCTAATATTAAATTGGTTGGTGAGAAAATTGGGAAAGGTGTGTAATGAGTAATTTAAACGTATTGTCAGAGCAATGTGATTTAGTTATATGCAGTTTAACTTAACCTAAAAATCAATTTCATTTGGATAACCTTTGACGTGCTATATTTCTTGCACGTTCAATCGTTTCTTCTTTGGTTTCAAGAATAGCGAGATCACTTTCAAGCCTTTCAAAAATCGGAAGATAAACAGGATCACTTACAACCAATTTTGCAAGTTTATCACGTGCCGAGCGCACACGTTCTATTTCTTTAGGGAGGTTTGTTGATTTAGTTATCTTTAGCCTAATTGGTCACTCGCTCCCACAAAAGAATATGTTTCTCGTCTTGCTTAACCAGCCGTGCGCGGATTTCTTCTTTCATGTGCGGATCATCGAGAATTACATTTAGATATTCTCGTTTTTTATCTTTAGTTATTTGCTTCCACGCATGACCAATTTCAAATCATCTGTTTGGACTAAAAAGTCTGGCTCGTTGCCAGATGTTTTTTCATTTGGCTTGATGGTGATATTTCCAAGATTGTGGAGTTTTCGAGTTTCAAGAACTCCTTCAAAATATGTCCCAGACTTGTCTGTTTCAGATTTATTTGTTTTGGCATAGAATGTTCCAATTTTAAGAGCCATTATTCATCTCCTTTTAAGGTGTTTATTGCTATGGGTTGATTTAATTTCCTAACTGATTGGGCAAGTTCCCTTCGTGCTTTTTTAAAGCCGCTATCGCCATTAAGAAAACTTGCAATCATGAATGGAATAAGATCCTCAACTCTTTCTTTCTCACCATAATTTTGCTCATAGATTTTGGCGTAGTCGCTTAGTTTGCTATGAACATCTGGTGGGAATGTTGAGGTTAGTTTGATTGGTGTGCGTTTTGGTAGTTTTGTGAGCTTTAATGGCATGACTAAGAACTCCTAAAATTAGAGGGGGTTTGGGTGATGGGCTTTAAGATAATGTCTTTATGAACAATCACTCGAAGTGGATAACCAGGCCGAATTATAATTGTTGGTTGCACGTCTAATTCACGCTCAACAATCTTTTGCCCTGCTCGATTGATTGAGTTTTGCGAGCCGTCATTCTTTAAGTCGCCGTTGGTCGCTTCGCTCCCGACCAGAGCCTGCCCCGTGCTTGACACGGGGACACCCCCGCCTTTTATTGCCTGAACCAAATCACTTTCATCACTAAAAGCAAATTCAGCACCAACACTAAATAAAGTAGAAAGAGCAATGCCCTTAAGTAACCGCCATTCATGAAAATCAACCTCATCACTAAGCCCTGCAAATCCTGCTTTATCTGTTGCAGGCAGGTTATCGATAATAACCGATGTTCCATCAGGAAAAATCAGGCGTTGCCAAACTACAAGCGCACGTTGCTGACCAAAAGATATTGATGAATCGTATTTTCCTAACAGCCGTGTTCCTTGCGGGATTAATAAATATTTGCCACTAACGCTATCGTAAACATTTCTGGTGACTTGTGCGATAACACGACCAGGCAAATCAGAATTTAATCCAGTGATTAAACTTGCAGAAATCACAGTTCCTGCCATTACTTGATAAGGTGATATTGGGCTTTGCAATTGATATGGATTATAAATATCTTTGTCTGGTTTGCTATTTAGAAAATCATTCTTTTGCTGTTGATCGTTTGGCTCATTTTGCAACTGCCCATTTAATCCATCAATATTTGTTAGTTTTGCAAATGGATTATTATCAAGGGTTGCTTGAGCGTTATTATTAGTTGAGTTAGGGCTTTTTTCTGGTTGCGAAGTAATTTGAAAGAACACAGAAGATTCTCGCCCTTGTTGAGCCCGTTGTGCCAAGCGTATTCGTTCTGCCCTTTCCATATCTGTTTGATGATCTGCTAAAAAAGGCATTGCCCCAAATGGAACAGGTAATGGCTCAAGTCCTGCACGTTGTTCTGCATCTAATACGGCTGCACCCAACTCACCAGGCAAAGGCGCACCAAGAATTGGTGCAACATAATCTTTATAAGATTTTGGCAATGCAGAAAGCTGTTCTGGCTGTTCCTTATGGGTGACGTTATAGAGTTCTTTGTTATTTTTATTATTTGTTGAGGGCGGTTGCAGGGCATAAAAAGTTGCAGCAAATATCAATATAAAACCAGCCCCGCTTAGCCCAATAAGCACATTTCTATTTAAGCGAGTAACAGCTCGGGGTTTTGCAAAAAGGTTTAAACTAGATGGCGCAAGTTTATCTTCTTTAGTTGCTCGTAAAATATCATCGCTCATCACTAATTCCCCCCATTACGTGATGATTTTGCTTTATGCCCATCAGTCCGAGAAATGCGAACTACTTGTTGAGGGTCTGCGCCAAGACGCAATTCTGCTGCTGCAAATAGCTTGTCAACGATATAATAATTTCCCTTCATTCGATAATTAACCAGCTCGTTATTGCCTTGAGGCCCAACTACAAATAAAGGGGGTGCTTCGCCTTGTGAGATGCCTCTTGGAAATTCAATAAACACTTTCTGACCATCATCAAATGCCCTAATTGGTTTCCAAGGCGGATTATCACCAGTGATTGCATATCGAAAGCGCAATTTATTTAGGCTTACATTATTATCAATCACTTGCTCTTTTGCTATTTTAGCAATTTCATTTTGGCGTGAAAGAGAGATGAGTTCGTCATTTGGATAGCGCCAAGATAAAGATGCCATATAGGTATTTTCAAAAGACTCTAATTCTAAATAATAAGTGCGCCTGTCAGTTGTAATGATAAGATTAGTTTTAAGGTCAGCCTCAGTTGGTTTGACAAGAATATGAACTTGCTCATTTATTCCTGTGCCACTTTTCGTATCACCAACTACCCACCTAACAGTATCGCCAGCAGAAACTGAGAGGAGTTTTTCCCCCTTTTGCAGCGCAATATCGCTTACCTGTTCTGGTGCTGTATATAGACGATAAAGAGCGCCAGAAGAAAATGGATAGACCTGAATGGCATTAATATATCCATCTCGTGCAGGTTCTACTCGAGCGGCTTTATTGGCGTTGGCAATTCGCTCGCTTGGCTCACTTGATTGTGGCTGTTTTTTACTTTGCCCCTCAACAGGTTTTAATTGACCAGGCAGGGGAAGTAATTTTGGCAATTCAACCATTGTTACGGGGTCTAAAGGCTCAACTTTCATAGCTGCAAGTGCAAAGTCATCTGTATCATAAGAAATTGATGGGGGGAGTTGTTTTCTTGCACAACCAGATCCAGCTAAAACTGTTAAAAGTAAAGCGCTTATTATTAGACTATTTTTCATTGTTTTTTTCATTTTTTTCTCATTCTTTATTCTGGCTGTCCATGTCGCGTGACCAATTAAGACCATGCACATAGAGACCCAACGGGTTTTTTGTTAAGGCAGTGACAGTGGCGGGCATTTGACAAACTACGGTTAGAATAGCTGTGTAGCGTTCTCTCTTTTGGAACGTGCCATTCATATAATGACGCTCAATCCATTTGATTTGAAAACTATCATCAGAGGCTCGAACAACACTGCTAACTTCAACAGCAATTGAGCGTTTGCCAATATCTGCAAATGGATCACTTTCTCTGGCATATTCGTTTAAGACTAGCGCTGCTCGATCAGTTGTAAAATCATAAGCTGTTAGCCATTGCTGGCGCACAACAACAGGATCAATAGAAACCGCTCGAACTCGTTTTATGAAAGCTGCCAAATGATATGCAATTTG
>JAJRPR010000217.1 GCA_024280655.1 Alphaproteobacteria bacterium
GAGCGAGCAGTTGACAAAGCCATGCCCATTTCGCTCTCATCTTTGGCGAGTTTCATGCCACGTCCACCGCCACCAGATGCAGCTTTTACAAGAACTGGGTAACCAATTTCTTTAGCAACTTCTTTGGCTTCGCTTTCAGTTTTTACTTCACCTTTTGATCCGGGAACACAAGGAATACCAAGTTTAAGGGCTGTTTTTTTAGCTTCAATTTTATCGCCCATAATTGAAATATGATCAGATGAGGGGCCAATGAATGCAATTTTATGCTCCTCTAATATTTGAGCAAAACGAGCGTTTTCTGATAAAAAACCATATCCGGGGTGCACTGCATCTGCGCCAGTTATTTCACAGGCTGCAAGAATTGAAGGGATATTTAGATAGCTTTCAGAGGCAGGATTTGGGCCGATACACACACTTTCATCAGCAAGCTTTACGTGCATTGCGTCTGCATCAACTACTGAATGAACTGCAACAGTTTGAATGCCAAGTTCTTTACATGCTCTAAGTATTCTTAGGGCAATTTCTCCGCGATTAGCGATTAGTACTTTGGAGAACATTTTCTTCTCCTATTCAATAACAATAAGTGGTTCACCAAACTCAACAGGCTGAGAATCTTCGACAACTATTCTTTTAACTGTACCAGATTTATGCGCTGGAATTTGGTTCATGGTTTTCATAGCTTCAATAATTAATAATGTTTGCCCCTCATTAACACTCATGCCAACTTTAACGAAAGACGTTGCGCCAGGTTCTGGAGCTAAATATGCAGTTCCAACCATTGGTGATAACAAAGCATTTGGGTTAGCTGAAAGGTCATCTTCAGCAACAGGTGCGACCTCAATTTTTGATGCGTTTGTTACTTGCGGTGCTGCTTGGGAGGCAACAGGTGCCGCAATTTGCGGGGCTGCTTGCACTACTTCATTTGCAAATGAGCGTGTTACTCTAATGCGAAATTCTTCACGCTCAATTTCAATTTCTGCTAAATCTTGCTCATTAAGTAACTCAGCTATTACTTTAATAAGGTCCTGATCTACCTTTGAATTTTTTGTCATATTTTACGCCTTTAATAATTCCCTAAACTATAGAGATGTATATTTTTTGATTTATTTCTATTATAATTGCTCAATTAACGCCTCTAAGGCAAGCAAATAACCCTTTGTCCCCAACCCACAAATGATACCATTTGCAACAGCAGATACGTACGAGTGATGCCTAAATTCTTCTCGCTTAAAAATATTTGAAATGTGGACTTCTATAATAGGAAGTTCAACTGATATTAAAGCATCACGAATTGCGATAGATGTATGAGAATAAGCTGCAGGATTTATTATAATCCCATCAAATTTTTCTTTAGCCCCTTGTATATAATCAACTAATTCACCTTCACTATTAGATTGTAAAAACTCAACATCTAAACCAAGTGACGTAGCTTTATCCTTACATAGATGTTCTATTTCGCCAAGCGTTTGTGAACCGTAAGTTTCAGGTTCACGAGTGCCAAGCATATTTAGATTTGGCCCATTTAATATAAGGATTTTTTTTGCCATTTTTTTACCCAAGAGAAAAGAAATTTATGAACATCTATACTATAGAAACCTCTTCAAAAGTATAGCAACATTTCTTTAGGGAGTTAATTTATATCTATTTCCCTTAAAATCAGCAAAATATTAGCGATATTGTGCTAATTTTAAGGAACATATCTATTAAATTATCTCCAAAATAAATATCACTCTACTTTTAAAGAGCCTTCTATAGATTAAAAAAGGCAAAGATATGCATAAAATCAAATCAATTTTTAACAATTAGCCATGTTTTAACAATTAGCTTGGCCGCATTCACGCATATTCTCTATACGATAACGTAATTCTTCGACATCAACTGCACCTGGTATTATTTCATCACCAATGATAAAAGCTGGAGTTCCATTTATGTTTAAGGCTTGTGCAATAGTATAAGACTTATTAATTAGCGTATCAATCTCAGAGTTTTTTGCTTCTAACTCCAATTCTAGGAAATTAATATTTAGCTCCTGAGAAACCTTTCGTGCTTTTTCAATAGTTACACGCTCTCGCCCAGTAAATAGAGCCTTATGAAACGCCCAATAATCATAGCCAAGCCGCTCAACTGCAATAGAAAGACGTGCTACATCAATAGAATCTTGTCCTAGAATAGGAAATTCTATGAGAATAATCTTTAGGTCAGGATCATTATCTAATAATTCGGGGATATGTGGCATAACCTGTTTGCAAAATGGGCAATTATAATCAAAAAACTCAACTAGTGTGACATCACCATCTGGGTTGCCAAGAACAATATTAGCCTCATCATTATAAAGTAAATCATTTATAGTTAGTAAAGCTTCACCAGTACGCTCGGCCTCAAGTTGTCGGTTTTCTGCCTGTAATGCACTTGACATGCTTTCTAAAATACGAGGATTGCTTAATAAATATTGCTCTATCGAAATATTTAATTGCTCTTTATCAATGTTTGAATTTGAAGATTGCTCACCCTGCTCCTCAATCATTTCACTAACAATAGAGCGAACCCCATCTTCATCTAATGGGGCTTCAGGGCGAGTGATTACAAATAATAATAAAGTAATAGCAAGTGCTAACATTGCACCATAAAGTATAATGATTGAGCGTTGCATAGTTTCTCCAAAGTAAATTTAATATAGATATTCAAAATAATATTATAACTATTAAAATACCAGTATCAATTATAAATAATTAATATTACAAGAAACCCAATCTTATTCCATTTTCTATCAAAAGAACATAAAAATGCTTTGCTGCTTATTCTCCTATAATATTTATCAAATTTGGCACTAAAATGAAAAATAATTCCTTAAAACTAAATCCATTTTTAGCATTAGAAATATTTGCAAAAGCCACCGAACTTGAAGCGCAGGGCAAAAAAATCTATCATTTAGAAGTTGGAGAGCCAGGAGGAGAGCCAACAAAAAAATAGCAAAAGCCCTAAATTCTTACCTAAAACACCCACAAAAATATACAAGTGCAAAAGGTTTGATAGAATTAAGGGAGGCTTTATCTTGTTACTATCAAAAAAAATATGGTGTAGAGGTCAATAAAGAGAATTTTATCGTCACTATGGGATCTTCTGCAGGTTTCAATATTGCCCTTTTGAGCGCATTTGAAAAAAATGCAACGATTGCCGTGACTAGCCCAGGATATCCAGCCTATATAAATATTATTAACTCGCTGGGCTTTAAGGCAACAGAAATCCCTCTAACTGAGCAAAATTATTGGCAACTTAGTGCCAAAGATGTTGCACAGGCATATAAAAAACAACCCTTTGATGGGTTATTATTTGCAAGTCCTGCAAATCCTACTGGAGCTTGTATTAGCGAAAACGAGTTAGAAAAAATTATATTAGTGTGCAAGAAATTAAATATTCTTCTTATCTCTGATGAAATATATCATGGGTTAGAATATGGCACTCCGTCAAAATCTGCCCTGAATTTTATCAAAGATGCTATTATTGTAAATAGTTTCTCAAAATATTTTTGCATGACTGGCTATAGAGTTGGTTGGTTGATTATGCCCAAATGCTTAGTTAAAAAAGCTGAAATGTTACAACAAAATATGTATATTTCAGCTCCAACCCTAAGCCAA
>JAJRPR010000218.1 GCA_024280655.1 Alphaproteobacteria bacterium
GGAGCTTTCATTCACATGTCGCCAAGTCAGGCGTTACGTTTTGGGGTGAAAGCAGACGATTGTGCGCAAGGTTTTGCCTCTCTTCAGGCGTCAAGCATTTGTTTTGGGGTTGCAGAGCAGCTAATTATAGGCGATGCACGAATGTATAACGTACCCGTTGCGGTGTTGGGGGTGTTAGAGAATTCGCCCTTAAGCGAGATTGACGATAGTCCAATATTGGGCACAAATATATTACAGCAATTTCTGGTGACAATCGATGCTCCCAACCAACGTATAATAATGTCTGCACGGGGGGATATAAAGGCTAAAGATGAGCATTTTTCCCTTCTTGAAGGAGAAAGCACAAAAGTGCCTTTTTATATGTGGGGGGATCATTATATGATTGCACGCGGCGCAATGATAAATGAAGAAGAGGTCAATTTTTTTGTTGATAGTGGGCTTGTCGTTGGAACTCCTAAATTGGGACAAGCGGCAATTCTTGCGCCAAAATCTATTGGGGGAAAATGGGAAAAACTTGGCAATTCTGGCATGTCACAAATTCCGGGAATGCTGAGCCTTAGCTCGCTCAAGCAAACAAACACCATGGCCTATATAGTTCCCAATAAGACATGGCGTGAGATAAGCGAGGTAATGGGCGGTGTTAGGGTTGATGCGTTGCTTTCTTATGGGTTTCTTAAAAAATATGCTTGGACTATTGATTTTGATCAACGAACTTATGTGTTCACAGCTGTGAAATAATGCACCAAAAACAGATGTGATATTTATGCTAAAACAATATCAATCTAATTGCTGCGATAAGCACCGCTATACGAATTAGCCATTTGAATGTATCAAGATTTATCATTTTCAAGAAAACATAACCGCAATAAGCTCCTAGCAAAATAATGGGGATAGACATTGCGTTGAGTTTTAGTGTTTCAAGACTAATTAGCCCAAGATTTGCAGAAAAGGAAGTTTGAAAATATTTATTAATAGGAAAAACCAGCTTCGTGTGCCAACAAATTGTTTTTTTGGCAATCCCATTTGTAATAGATAAATACCAAATATCGGGCCGCCGCATTTCCCATCATTGTGGCAATGCCTGCTGCAATGCCTGTTATGCCTATGAATATTTTGCTGTTGGATAATTTATTGCCGTATTTTTCAAGCACAAAAGAAAGCACCAACATAGCTAGAATAAGAATGCCTAGGGACTTTTCAAAAATATCTTGGGCAATAATATCAACTAGAAAATATCCAATAAAAACTCCAATAGCAGTTAGTGGAAATATTTTTATTATCACACTCCATCGGCACGAGCGCCGATAATATAATACAGCAAATATATCTGCTATTACTAACATTGGTAGTAAAATTCCGGGTGATGCCTTACCCGGAAAAGCCAAAGCCATTAGTAGCACCGCCAAAATTCCCATGCCGCCAACTGAGGTCTTGGTGAAGCCCACAATAAAAGCTGCAACAGCAAAATATATTAATGTAATTGTTGAAAGCCCAAACATTTATATCCAGCTAGGCACACTATCAAGCGCAATTAAATCTTCTATTTTTTGGCGCCTTCTAATTATCTCAAAGTGATTATCTTTTACTAGCACTTCAGGAATTCGGGGTCTTGAATTATAAGTCCCTGCCATTACCGCGCCATAAGCCCCAGCACTCATAATGGCTAATAAATCGCCTTGCTTGGCTTTTGGCAGGGTGCGAGATTGTGCCAAATAATCACCGCTTTCACAAATTGGTCCAACAATATCTGCAAACATATTTTCTTTGCCATTTTCATGTTCAACGGCAAGAATATCATGATGCGCTTCATATAGGGTTGGGCGCAATAAATCATTCATGCCAGCATTAACAATGACAAAATCCTTGTTCTCACCGTGCTTGATATATTCGACTTTTGTTACCAATATGCCAGCATTGCCCACTAACCAGCGACCTGGTTCTAAAACTAATGTGCAATCTAAATTGCTTAAATGGGAGCGTACAATTTTTGCGTAAGCATCAATATCAGGTTCTTTCTCGCCTTGCCCATGTGCAATGCCCAAGCCACCACCAACATCAATATGAGAAATCCTATGTCCTTTAGCTTTAAGATCAATTACCAAATTCTTTAGAAGAGCAAAAGCATTGTCATATGGTTCTAAATCGATAATTTGCGAGCCAATATGCATATCAATGCCTATGGCAGTTAGGTTTGGCGAATTGGCAATTTTTTCATAAATGCGCATTGCGTCTTTATGGGAAATTCCAAATTTATTCTCTGATGTTCCCGTTGTGATTTTTTTATGGGTTTTAGCATCAACATTTGGATTTATTCGAAGCGAAACGGGAGCAATTTTGCCCATTTCATCAGCTATTATATTTAGGCGATCAAGCTCGGCCTCGCTCTCAAGATTAAAACAATGAACATTAAGTTCAAGCGCTCGCCTTAACTCTTTTTTGCTTTTGCCTACCCCTGAAAAAATAATTTTCTGGGGCGGGATATTGGCCTTTATTGCTCGCTCTAATTCGCCAAGCGAAACAATATCAGCGCCAGCGCCTTGCTTAGCTAATAGTGAAAGAATTGCCTGATTAGAGTTGGCTTTCATTGCATAGGCAATAAGGCAATCTATACCTGAAAAAGCGGATTTTAATTGATTATAGCGATCAATTATCGAATTTGCTGAATAGCAATAAAACGGTGTGCCAACAGAATTAGCAATATCAATTATGCTTACCTGTTCAGCGTGCAAAATATCGTCTTGATAATGAAAATATGTCATGAATTATTTCTAACTAATTTTAAGAATTCTTTTCCAACCACTTATTTCACGGTTGATATTTTTTGGTGCTGTGCCGCCATAGGAGGTACGGCTTTTAACAGAATTTTCAACTGAAAGAACTTCAAAAATACTTTGATTAATTCTACTATCAATGGCTTGCATGTCTTTTAGTGCTAATTGCTCAAGCGTTAGATTTTTGCTTTCAGCTAAGGAAACAATTTTACCAGTAATATGGTGCGCATCACGAAATGGTACATTTGCTTCACGTACTAACCAGTCGGCTAGATCGGTAGCAGTTGAGAATTTTGCACCTGCCGCTTGTTTCATTGCCTCACGGTTTACGCTTAGATCTGAAACCATGCCCGTCATTGCTTCAAGGCAAAGGGAAAGATTATTTAGCGCATCAAAACTAAGTTCTTTATCTTCTTGCATGTCTTTTGAATAGGCAAGCGGCAAGCCCTTCATTACCATCATAATGGAAGTATATGCGCCCATAATGCGCCCAACCTTTGCCCGAACAAGTTCGGCGGCATCGGGGTTACGCTTTTGCGGCATTATTGATGAGCCAGTTGAAAAACTATCTGAAAGCTCAATAAAATTAAATTGTGCTGAAGACCAAATAACTAATTCTTCGGCAAAACGAGAAAGATGCATAGCGCATATACTGGCAGCACTTAGGGTTTCTAAAATGAAATCTCTATCCGCCACACCATCAAGCGAATTGGCGTTTGGTTCAGTAAAACCCAGCTCTTCAGCCACCATATATCTATCAATGGGAAATGACGTGCCAGCTAATGCTGCACAACCAAGCGGGCATTGATTAAGACGCTTACGAGCGTCAAGCAGACGATGATAATCACGGCTTAACATTTCAACATAGGCTAAAAGGTGGTGCGCAAAGCTCACTGGTTGAGCGCTTTGTAAATGAGTAAAGCCCGGCATAATGGTTTCAACCTCTTGCTCAGCACGTAAAATCAGTACGCTTTGCAGGGCTTTAATTTGCCCAACCAACATATCTATTGCATCACGGGTATAGAGTTTGAAATCGGTTGCGACTTGGTCATTTCTTGAGCGAGCCGTATGCAGGCGTCCTGCCGCCTCACCAATGATTTCGCCAAGACGTGCTTCAATATTCATATGAATATCTTCAAGTGCTGACGAAAATTTGAATTGCCCTTGCTCAATTTCTTGCTTAATTGTGTTTAGGCCTTTGATAATATCGTCTTTGTCTTGTTCGCTTATAATTTTA
>JAJRPR010000219.1 GCA_024280655.1 Alphaproteobacteria bacterium
CTGACCTATTTGCAACCAGAAAAAACATTGCTCCAGTTGGGCTTAATTCAATGAAAGCCAAGCCAGTAAAAGCAGATAATTTTATTTGCCAACCAAAAGCGGGACAAAATCTAACCCCAGTAATTGGCGTTAAGTCAGGTCTAATCATTACATTTCGTGAGGACGCAAATTTAGAAGTAACCGATAAAGGTCTAATTGCTGATATAAATCAAGACGTAATAAAAGTTGCAGTAATTGAGCGTCACGGAAAAAATGGTAATATTGGGCGCTCCTTTGTAAAAGGATTTGCTCTCAAAAAAGGTGCAATAGCCTCCTCCGTCAGTCATGATAGCCATAATATTATTGTGGTGGGCGCAAATGACGAAGATATGGCACTTGCCGTTAATAGAGTTATAGAAATGAATGGCGGTTTTGCTGTTGCTAAGGAGGGTAAAATAAGCGCCGAAATTGCTTTGCCGATTGCAGGGCTAATGAGTGAAGAGCCATTTGAAAGTGTAGCAAAGAAGCTTGAAACATTACGAGATAGCGCAAAAGATCTTGGTTGCACCCTGCCCGAGCCTTTTTTACAAATTTCTTTTCTAGCATTACCAGTTATTCCGCACCTAAAAATGACCGATATGGGGCTTTTTGATGTCGATAGCTTTGACTTTATTGATTGATCCTGCAAAACTACCTCAAAAAAGAGGTGAACCATGAGCATTGCAACTTTTCTAGCAGCAAAAAAGAATAATTTTGGCAAAAAACAATATTCAATTAGATGCGAAAAAGACGCCTCTATAAATATGAAAGATAATATCACGCTGCTTAGTGATATTTATTTCCCAAAAGGCGATGGCCCTTTTCCTACAATCCTAATTCGCACTCCATATTTACGTGCAGGATTTAAAACATTTGCTCAAATTTATGCTGAAAGAGGTTTTATTACTATTTTACAAGCCTGTCGTGGCACAGATGGATCAGAAGGAGAAGTTGACCCACTAATCAGCGAAAGAGAAGATGGAATAGCAAGTCTTGATTGGGTGAAAGAACAAAGCTGGTTTGATGGTAGATTAGGCACAACTGGCCCATCTTATCTTGGATATGTGCAATGGGCTATTTGTGATTTAATGCCAGAAAAATCAGCACTTTCTACTCATATAGTAAGTTCAGAATATCGCTCAGTCATGATGCCAAAGGGAGCAATTGATTTACAATTATGGCTTTCATGGATGCAACTTATAAAGGGATTAGAAGAATCTCCTCTTAAATTCACCTTTAATGTATTGTCTGGGAAAATTCAAAAGCGCACAGTAGAGGCTGCCAAAACGCTTCCTCTAATTGAAGCAGATATTACGGCTTGCGATGAGAAAGTCCCTTTTTGGCGAGATTGGATGAACGATTACATCAATGATGAAAAGATTTGGAAGAAGATTGATTGTAGTGATTTATTGAACGAAAAAACTCCCCCCAATTTCTTTGTATCTGGTTGGTATGATTTTATTCTTGATCAGTTAGTTCGTGATTATAAAACCCTCAAAGTTGCAGGTAACAACCCCTATCTAACTATTGGCCCATGGTTTCATGTTCACCCAAAACTTGTTGCCGAAGGCGTTAAATCTACTCTTGATTGGATGCGTGCCCACCTTAAAGATGACTTTTCAACATTACGCAAAAAGCCAGTTCGTATTCATATTTCAGGGCTTGATCAATGGAAAGAATATGAGGCTTTCCCACCACCAAATGCCAATGTTGAAACTCAATACCTATCAAAAGATAACCTTTCTTCAAACAGCCCAACAGGTGAAGAACAACCAAGTAAATATAAGTACGATCCAAATGATCCAACTCCAAATTTAGGTGGCGCAATTTTTGCCTTTAATGGAGCGGGGGCAAAAGATAATCGTGAGTTAGAAGCGAGAGGTGATGTAATAATATTTACAGGCGAGGTTCTAACAAAACCACTTAGCTTTATTGGTCAACCAAAACTTACTTTATTTGCCAGATCAAGCCTTGATTATAGTGATTTTTTTGCTCGGCTTTGCGATGTTGCGCCCAACGGGAAATCAATAAATATTTGCGATGGTTTTATTCGCTTAAATCCCGATAATGCAAAAAAAGATAAATCAGGAATTTGGCAGGTTGAAATAGATTTACATAATTTTGCACATCAATTTAAAGCAGGACATCGTTTGCGTTTGCAAATATCTTCTGGTGCAGCTCCACGCTTTTCTCGCAATCCGGGAACGAGCGAATCTATTTTAACCGCTACAGAGCTAAAAATAGCGGAGCAAGAAATTTTTCATAATGAGCAATATCCTAGCAAGCTAGAGCTTCCAATATATGATATTTAACTAAGCGCCTTTTGCTTTACTCGCATTTCATGCAAAATTGGCTCGGTATAACCAGAAGGTTGCACCGCCCCCTCAATGGCCAACCTTAAAGCCGCTTCAAAAGCAATAGAATTGTCAAAATCTTTAGCCATTGGCACATATTGCGCATCGCCCTTATTTTGTTCATCAACAATTTTTGCCATTTTTTCAAAGGTCGCTCGCACCTCATCTTGGCTTACAACCCCATGCTCAAGCCAATTAGCAATCGCTTGTGACGAAATACGGCACGTTGCCCTATCTTCCATTAATCCAACATTGTTAATGTCAGGCACTTTTGAGCAACCAACTCCATTATCAATCCAACGCACCACATAGCCCAAAATCCCTTGCGCATTATTCTCCAATTCACGCATTACTTCTTGTTTACTAGGCGAATTAACATCAAGCACTGGCATAGAAAACAATTCAGATAAGCTCGGTGTCTTTTCATAAGGCGGGGGTGTCGGGGTCGTGAGCGTAGCGAGCAACGGCGACAAGAATATATGGCGGCGTTTTTGTGCTTCAAACACATCAATTTCATGGTAATGCAAGGCATGTAATGTTGCAGCCGTTGGAGAGGGAACCCACGCACAATTTGCCCCCATATTTGGGTGCATAGATTTTGTTGCCAACATATCCGCCA
>JAJRPR010000020.1 GCA_024280655.1 Alphaproteobacteria bacterium
AACTGAAAGCGAAGCCAAAGAAGTTGCTAAAGAAATTGGTTACCCAGTTCTTGTAAAAGCTGCATCTGGTGGCGGTGGACGTGGCATGAAACTCGCCAAAGATGAGAGCGAAATGGGCATGGCTTTGTCAACTGCTCGCTCAGAAGCAAAAGCAGCTTTTGGTGATGATGCTGTTTATCTTGAAAAATATTTAGGCAAACCACGCCACATTGAAATTCAAGTTATTGGCGATGGTAAAGGCAATGGCATCCATTTAGGAACAAGAGATTGCTCATTGCAGCGCCGTCATCAAAAAGTATGGGAAGAAGCGGTTGCCTTTTGTCTTACTGATAAACAAGCTAGTGATATTGGTGAAATTTGTGCGAAAGCCGTGCGCGATCTCAAATATTCTGGTGCTGGAACTTTTGAATTCCTATATGAAAATGACGAGTTTTATTTCATTGAGATGAATACACGTATTCAAGTTGAACATCCAATATCGGAACGTATTACTAATATTGATATTGTTTATGAGCAAATTCGTGTAGCTTTTGGCGATACTCTGGCCATAAAGCAGAGCGATGTATCGTTTTGGGGGCATGCTATTGAAGTTCGTATTAATGCCGAAGATCCTCAAACATTTATGCCCTCACCCGGTTTAATTGAACATTATCACCCTGCTGGCGGTGTTGGTGTTAGGGTTGATGCGGCCGTTTATCAGGGCTATAGAATTCCACCCTATTATGATAGTTTAATTGGCAAATTAATTGTGCATGGGAAAAATCGCCCCGAATGTTTAATGCGTTTACGCCGTGCGCTTGATGAGTTTGTGGTTTCTGGTGTAAAAACCACCCTACCCTTATTTCAGCGTCTAATTGAAGAGCCTGACATTATTTCAGGGGATTATGATATTCACTGGTTAGAGAAGTTTTTAGCTAAAACTGAATAGTCTTATGAAAAATGACGAAATATTTGATATCGAACTTACTCCTGATTTAATAGTTCGAGCCTATATGGCTGGCATTTTTCCAATGTCCGAATCAGCTGATAATCCAGATATTTTTTGGGTGTCACCGGAAATGAGAGGTATTATCCCTCTTGAGGATTTTCATGTTTCTAAATCTTTGCAAAAGAGCATTGCCAAGAATAATTTCAAAATTTTAATTGATAATGATTTTGAGGCAATAATTAAATCTTGCGCAACCTATGGCAGTGATAGAGATAGCACTTGGATAAACCAAACAATTATAGATCTTTATAGCGAATTATTTGAGCGCAAAATTTGTCATAGCGTTGAAGTCTATGAAAATGATGAATTAGTTGGTGGTCTATATGGGCTTTCCATTGGTTCGGCTTTTTTTGGCGAAAGCATGTTTCACAAAGCTAGCAATGCATCAAAAATTGCCCTCGCCCATTTAGTTCATAGGCTAAAACTCGGTGGATATAGCTTGCTTGACACGCAATTTATCACCCCTCACCTTCGCTCAATGGGCGCAAAAGAAATCACCCGAGAAGAATATGAAATACTACTAGCAAAATCGCAAAATCAAACAGGAGATTTTTATCGGCTTGTAGGCGGCGGTACTTCGCTAGATTGCTTGCAACCAACTAACCAAATATCATAAACAGCGTGATCAATGGCATTTAATGCTGGACTATCCGCAAACATCCAACCAGTGAAAATACGATTAATATCTCCACGAAGATCCACTTGATCAACATCAATAAAGGCAGTGGTTTGTTGTTTTTGTGCCGCTGAGCGAGAATGACAAGCACGCAAAGTTAGTTGTAATGCGCCAAATTGTATCGTCTCACCAACATAAACATCAAAACTAGTAAGGCGACCTGTTATTTTATCTAGACCAGCAAATTCGGCAACAGGGTTACTTATTGTTTGTGCGATGGCTGAACTAGATAGGATAAGCCACATAAAAATTGAAGCGATAATTGATGATATTTTTTTCATAGATATAATTGCTTCTTTTAACTATTTTGGCTTCCAAGCATCATAATCAGAGCTTACAGATTGACGCTCACCTGATTTTAGTAAGCTACCTTTGGGGCGATAGGCATTTTTTGTACCTGTCATGTTCGAAAGGTGAGGTTTTTGCCAATCATAGGGCTGATAATCATCATCATCAGGCAAAGTATCAACTCGATAATGTATCCACCCGTGCCATCCGGGTTCAATCGCCGATGCTTCAACTGGGCCATTATATATTACCCAGCGTTTTTTGTTCTTTTTATGCAGGTAATAACGATTTCCTGCCTCATCAGAGCCGACATATTTTCCATTAAGCCATGTTTGCAAACGCATGCCTAAAGTTTGCTTGTGCCACCAAATAAATAATTCAGCGAATAATTGTTTCATTTAATTAGCCTCATATAGTTAAAAGCAAATAGAACTATATTGCCTGTAACATAGTGTTTAATGAAAGCACAACTTGAAACCATGAATTGCTGTATATTATTTCCATAATAATGAAATTTAATAAACATGGGAGATTTTGGCAACAGTTTTGCGCTGTTTATCCTTGTAATAATTTATCTATATCACTTTGAATAGACATCATTTCAGCAAATTGACTTGCCTGATATTCTCTAGCATTATCCATTTGTTTTTGACGATCCTCTTCAACTGCCAGTCTTTCTTTTGTCCCCTCAATTACATAACAATTTCCCTCTAATCGTAATTGTCTATGCCCAGCAAGTATCCACTTAATTCTGGCTAATATTGCAGCAGGAGAGATTGGCTTGGCGATTACTGCATGAGCGCCTAGTTTAATAGCTTTTTCAACCCAGCATTGGCGTGCTTCAGAAAGCATGATAATTATTGGCACGAGGCAGACAGGGTACATGTTTTTATTGCGAATCATTTTTAAGAATGCCGCCCCATCAAAAGGCTTTACTTCCCATTCTAACAAAATAAGATCAGGAGGATGTGATAATATTGAATTAGCTGCTCTTTCAGAATTATTATGCACCCTAATATCTCTAATAGCGCAACTTGCAAGAATACCTCGCAATAAGCGTTGCATTTCACTGTTTGGCTCAATTACCAAAACTGAAATATCTTTTGCTTCTTTTGGTTTTTCCTGTGATTCGTGTGACATTTGTTTTTACGCTTTTACATAACTCAAAAATATATTCAAAATAATGCGCTTGACATAATAATAAAGATAGATAGCACGCACCCCATTGGGATTCGCACCAAAATACTTATTAATATTATTGTAATATTGAGAGGATTTTTGCCAAAGAACTAAATAAAATCGCAGGTTTAGCTCAAAATCTAATTGTAATAGATCAAAATCAACATACTTAAAAAAATGAAACTATAAAATTTTCTATATAAATAATAAAAATAGTTTTCCCCAATCTTCACACTTTATACACTAGATTTAGTAATAGTTGACGCAAATAACACTAGAGGTAGATTTTTTTGATAAATATTGCAGTTGACCCAAAACTTAAAATAAGGCAATTATTTAATAGTTACATAGAGCTATTTCTCGTTCAAACGTTCAAGAGAAGGCGTTTTTTGCAAAAGACATATTTCATGCAGCAAAGTGCATGTTTCATGCAGCATAAAACGCATTTCAAGCAAAATGAGTATTTTTGCCCACTGGTTTGGTGGCAAGTGGTTAGTATTGAGTCGTTGAGGGATATTAAAGACTACGTGTTTTTCCTAAGGGGTAAGCCTAAGGTAAAATGCAAAATTGTTTTGAGTAATTATTTTTGGGGTGTTTATTTATCTAGAAAATTGGCTTTCGAGCAAGTTTTCTGCTTCAAGAGTATATTTAGTTGTCGTCGATTTAAACCACACTCAAATATAGAGTTTGGCTTAAATTTTGTTTTTTTTGATATAATAATGCCATTTTTTTGGCTTAAGGGTGTTAGATCACCTGATAATTTGGGGAATATGAATAATGCGCATTGAGCGTCACTTTACTAAGGCCAAGCAAACAAAGGCCATTAATGCAAACAATATTGATAATGCCTATGAAGGTATTGAATTTCGCAACACTTCTAGCGAAATACGTAACTCTGATGGCTCAATCGTATTCAAATTAGATGACATTTTGGTCCCCGCTAATTGGTCGCAAGTTGCGGCTGATATTATTGCGCAAAAATATTTTAGAAAAGCAGGCGTCCCAGCCGCTGTTAAAAAAATTGAAGAAAATGACGTGCCATCGTGGCTTTGGCGCTCTGTGCCTGATGAGGCAGCATTAGCAAAACTCCCTCAAGGTGAGCGTTATGGCTCTGAAACAAAAGCCACGCAGGTTTTTGATAGGCTCGTTGGCACTTGGACATATTGGGGCTTTAAGGGTGGTTATTTTAATGACGAGCAAGACGCGCGTGCATTTTATGATGAATTGCGCTTTATGTTTGCAACCCAAAGAGTTGCGCCCAATTCCCCACAATGGTTTAATACTGGGCTTCACTGGGCCTATGGCATTGATGGCCCAAGTCAGGGGCATTATTATGTTGATCCCTTCACCAAAAAATTAGTTCGCTCAAAATCTTCTTACGAGCACCCACAACCGCACGCCTGTTTTATTCAATCAATCGATGATGATTTAGTTGGTGAAAACGGTATTATGGATCTTTGGGTTCGTGAGGCTCGCCTATTTAAATATGGTTCTGGTACTGGCTCAAATTTCTCTTCCTTAAGAGGTTCTGGCGAAATGCTTTCAGGTGGCGGTAATTCGTCTGGTCTTATGTCTTTCCTTAAAATCGGCGATAGAGCGGCTGGTGCAATTAAATCTGGCGGCACAACAAGGCGTGCGGCAAAAATGGTGGTGGTTGATATTGATCACCCAGATATTGAAGAATTTATCAATTGGAAAGTTAAAGAAGAGCAAAAAGTTGCAGCGCTGGTTACTGGCTCAAAAGTTGTTTCAAAACATCTAAGCGCCATTATGAAAGCATGTGTAAATTGCACTGGCTCTGGCAATGATTGCTTTGATATTAAAAAGAACCCTGCCCTAAAACGAGAAGCACTGGCGGCCAAAAGATCGCTGGTTCCTGAAAATTACATTCAACGGGTTATTCAATTTGCTCAGCAGGGTTATAAACATATTGATTTCCCTGTTTATGACACTGATTGGGACAGCGAGGCGTACCTTACTGTTTCGGGGCAAAACTCTAACAATTCTATAAGGGTAAGTGATGATTTTCTTAAATCGGTTGAAGAAGATAAAGATTGGGATTTAATCGGCCGAGTTAAGGGCAATGTTATAAAAACTATTAAGGCTCGTGATCTTTGGGAGAGCGTTGGTTATGCCGCTTGGGCATGTGCAGATCCGGGCATTCAATATCACACCACAATCAACGACTGGCATACTTGCCCACAAGCTGGTGATATTAACGCCTCAAATCCTTGTTCTGAATATATGTTCTTGGACGATACTGCATGTAATTTAGCTTCAGTAAATCTTTTGCCATACCGTAATAAGAGCGGCTCTTTTGATACTACGGCTTATGAACATACAATTAGGCTTTGGACTATTGTGCTTGAGATTTCTGTTATGATGGCGCAATTCCCATCAAAACAAATTGCTGAACGCTCATTCAAATATCGCACATTAGGCTTAGGCTTTGCCAATATTGGCGGCCTGCTTATGACTTCTGGCATTGCTTATGATAGTGATGAAGGTCGTGCCATTGGCGGTGCATTATCCGCTATTTTAACTGGTGTTTCTTATGCTACTTCTGCTGAAATGGCAAAAGAGCTTGGCGCATTTGCTGATTATAAACGTAATGCAAAAGATATGTTGCGAGTGATTCGCAATCATCGCAATGCCGCTTATGGCAATGAAAGTGGCTATGAAAAGCTTAGCATAATTCCTGTGCCATTAGATCATGCTTCTTGCCCTGAGCAAAACCTAATTGAAAGAGCAAAAATAGCTTGGGATAATGCGCTTGAACTTGGTGAAAAGCATGGCTTTAGAAATGCGCAAGTTTCTGTCATTGCTCCAACTGGCACTATTGGCTTGGTGATGGATTGCGACACCACTGGAATTGAGCCTGACTTTGCGCTAGTGAAGTTCAAAAAACTAGCTGGTGGTGGCTATTTCAAAATCATCAATCGTGCCGTGCCAGAAGCTCTTAGGACGCTCGGCTATGGCGAGAGTGAAATTGGTGAAATTGAAGCCTATGCAGGTGGTCATGGCAATCTTAATCAGGCCGCAGGCGTTAATCCCTCTACGCTTAAGGCTAAGGGTTTTACCGATGAAATAATTGCCAAAATAAATAAAGAATTAGCTAACGCATTTGATATTAAATTCGTGTTTAACAAATTCACATTAGGCGAGAAATTTTGCAAGGAAACGCTTAAGTTTAGCGATGAGCAATTAAATGATTTTTCTTTTGAAATGTTGTTAGAACTTGGTTTTTCAAAACAAGATATTGAAGCGTCAAATATTCATATTTGTGGCGCTATGACGCTTGAAGGTGCGCCGCATCTTAAAGAAGAGCATTTACCGATATTTGATTGCGCAACACCATGCGGTAAAATTGGCAAACGCTCGCTTTCGGTTGCCAGTCACATAAAAATGATGGCAGCGGCGCAGCCATTTATTTCTGGTGCTATTTCTAAAACCATTAATATGTCAAATGATGCAACAGTTGAAGAATGTAAAGAAAGCTATATATTAAGCTGGAAATTAGCACTTAAAGCCAATGCGCTTTATCGTGATGGCTCAAAACTATCGCAACCGCTAAATGCTTCTTTGATTGAAGATGAAGAGATTGAGGAAAGCCAAGTTGAAGAACTTATTGCAGCCCCTACGGCAGCACGCACAGCGGCAGTTGCCGAGCGGATTGTTGAGCGCATTGTTGAAAAGGTACGTGAGAGAGAAAAACTCCCCCATAGACGCAAAGGCTATACGCAAAAAGCGGTTGTTGGTGGGCATAAAGTTTATCTTCGTACTGGCGAATATGACGATGGTAAAATTGGTGAGATTTTCATTGACATGCACAAAGAAGGTGCGGCATTTCGTGCCATGATGAATAATTTCGCTATCGCTATTTCGCTAGGGCTACAATATGGCGTGCCACTAGAGGAATATGTTGAGGCATTTACATTTACCCGTTTTGAGCCTGCTGGCATGGTGATGGGCAATGATTCGATTAAAAACGCCACCTCAATTTTAGATTATATATTCCGCGAATTAGCAATATCCTATCTCGATAGATCAGATTTAGCGCACGTTACACCAGATAAATCTGCAACTGATTTATCAAAAGGCATTAGCGAAGACCACCACGCCCGAGATGCCAGCAACGCCCCTGCCCCAGTTCCTGCAGAGCGATTCTTATCTAAAGGTCTAACTAGAGGCCGAGTAAAAGACAAAAGCCTAATGCTGGTTTCAACTGAATCTAAAACACCAGATAATCTAGTAAAAGCAATGCAAAAATCAACAGCCACGGCTCTAAAATCTAGCACTGCACTTAAACCCGAAACTGATAATATTCTTGGCACGTTGCTTGTGCCAGATGATGAAGCACCGCAAGGCGAAACCAGCCCAGATCGCTTGCGAATGGAAGCGCAAATGAAGGGCTATGTTGGCGAGGCGTGTAATGAGTGTCAGAATTTCACGTTGGTGAGGAATGGTACTTGTTTGAAGTGTGATACTTGTGGTGGTACTACTGGTTGTAGTTGAGGGGGGGCTCGATACGTCACCCTGAGCGAAGCCGAAGGGCCTAAGATGCTTCGACTGCGCTCAGCATGACAGAGTTTGTGTCATATCCCTAAGCTCCACTCGTCATAGTCGTGCTTGACACGACTATCCAGAAAGCTTGCAAAAACAGCATGGATACTCGGGTCAAGCCCGAGTATGACGAAGGAGAGAGGACGAAACTAAAATGAGTGATAATGGAGTACAAATGCCAGAATTCATAATGTATATTATCAATGCAATAGGCGCGCTGACTTCAACTAACTGGCTCTCACTATTACTTATTATAATTACGGGAGTTTATGTATTTTTAACTTGGAAGATTTTGAAATCCAACAACTTAATGATTCAAACAATGACGGAGCAATTCCAAGAATCCGTTCGCCCCTATGTCACTGCAACGCTTGCAATTAGAGAAGGTGTGATATTTGTTCTGGAGATCAAAAATCGAGGCAAAACACCTGCCACGAACTTAGAACTTCGGCTAGACAAAGATTTTTATCAATTTTCCAATGATTTAGAAGATAGAAACCTGAAAAACTTTCAGGCGTTCAATCAGACAATTTCAACTTTCTCCCCTAGAGAAACACTATCCTTTGACCTTTCACAAGGATTCAATATGGGAACTAAGATAGAGAATAAAATACTGACACCTACTCAGTTCAAAGTTTCACTCAACTACTTTTTCTTAAATAGCACCTATTCAGAAACTTTTGTTATAGACACTGCGCCATACATGAGTGTACACGGGTAATACCCCCAATATTTAATAGCATTTATAAGTAGAATTTTCTTATAGTTAAGCGAAGGAGATTTTATATGAAGCGCTCGAGATATTCTGACAGCCAAATTATTGGTATATTGAAGCAAGCTGAGGCTGGGACACCTGT
>JAJRPR010000220.1 GCA_024280655.1 Alphaproteobacteria bacterium
AAATATTTTCAACCTTTGGACGTGGCTGGAAAAAACGTGTGGCTTCAGTTGAACACGCCTCGCTTAAATTGGCTCAAAACTCACCGCAATTTCTACCAAATTCAAATTATAAACCAACAAAAAGGAAAACTATCATGAATATGTTAAACGGATATAAGACTTATATTATGGGCGCAATGATGCTGCTGGCAGCTGTTGGGCAAATGGCAGGGGTGGATTTACCCGGCTTTGATGGACAATCCGCAACCGAGCTAATGTTACAAGCGTTCGCTTTCATCTTTTTGCGTAAGGGGATTAAGAGTGGGGTTGGGAATACTTAAATTATTCATTTTCAGTTCATAATCATTCCTCTATAGTATTTTTATGAAAAATTATCTTAAAATAGTGCTTAGTGCGCTTGTGGTATTTGTGGGTCTTGGTTTTACTGGCCTTGGTTTTGGGGGCGCTTATGCGCAAATATTTAATGTTCAAACTAATTTTAATGCGCCAAAGAATAGTGCGCCAGCACTTATGCTGTTGACGGAATTAATTGCGCAACAAAATTGCCTTAGTGACCAGCAGATTCAGCAAGCTGTGCAAAATGAGCAAATTCTCCCTCTTAATATTGTTCTTCGCAATGGTGGTATTGCTAAAACCAGCAAGGTTTTGCCTCCTATTAGTGTTTGTGATGTAAATGGTGTGCTGTTTTATAAATTCTCTATTCTTGATAAAAATGGTAATGCTACAAAATTGACCTTGCCTGCAACCGCTCCTCTCTCGTAGGGTTGTTTGGATTTTGGTGTTTTGTGGGTTTAGGGTTTTTTGCTGACCCCCACCCCAGCCCTCCCCGCGAGGGGTAGGGGGAAGAATTTACCTTCTCTTTGAGAATGGAGAAATAAAAAGAATGTTAGAGCTATGCGTGTTTTAATTGTTGAAGATGATAAGAACTTAAATAGGCAACTTAAAGATGCTTTGCTTGATGAGGGTTATGCAGTTGATGTAGCTTATGATGGTGAAGAGGGGCATTTTTTGGGTGAAAGCGAGCCTTATGATGCGGTGATTTTGGATATTGGCTTGCCAATTATGGACGGGATTAGCGTGCTTGAGGCTTGGCGGCGTGATGGGCATAAAATGCCTGTTTTATTGCTCACGGCGAGAGATCGTTGGAGCGATAAGGTGCAAGGCATTGATGCTGGTGCCGATGATTATGTTGCTAAACCCTTTCACATGGAAGAAATTTTGGCTCGCCTGCGTGCGCTGGTTCGCCGTGCCGCAGGTCATGCTTCAAATGAAATAATAAATGGTTTAGTGCGCCTTGATGTTCGCTCAAGCAGGGTGAGCGTTGACGCTCGCTCGATAAAACTAACCTCACATGAATTTCGCCTGCTTTCTTATCTTATGCACCATGTCGGCAAAGTGATTTCTCGCACCGAACTTATTGAACATTTATATGATCAAGATTTTGACCGTGATAGTAATACGATAGAGGTTTTTGTTGGTCGGTTGCGCAAGAAACTTCCTAATAATTTTATTCAAACAGTACGTGGGCTTGGCTATCAGGTTGAAGAGGAATAGCCTTGATGCAAAAAGGCTCAATAGCCCTAAAACTATTTGGCTTTTCGCTCGCTTGGCTAATCATAGCGCTGGCTTTTACCGCCATTTTACTTTCCAACCTATATTCTCGCTCATTAGATAATTCACTTAGTGAAAACCTTGAATTTCATCTTGAAACTTTAGTTGGAGCTTCGCTAAGTTTAGAAAATGACAAACTCTCTTCTAGCGCAATTTCAGATCCTCGTTTTTCTCGCCCCGCCTCAGGTTTTTATTGGCAGGTGCGTGATAAAAACCAGGTGCGTGATAAAAACGATGAAATAATAAATTTCTCTCCCTCCTTAGTTGGCTCAGTCTTGCCGACAATCTCCATTCCCTTTGATAATAATAATCGGCGCTCGGTTAAAAAGCTAGATGCTTTTGGCACTAATATTCGTATGGTTGAGCGCTCAATTTCTTTTGATAATTCAAACCTCACAATCATTGTTACTGGCAATCTTGATGAGATTTTCACTCAAGTTGATAGGTTTCGCTCACAAACATTAATTGTGCTTGGGGCGGTGGGTATTATGTTAGCGATTATGAGTGCTATTGTGGCTCGTTTTGCCCTCAAACCTATTGAGAGGATTAGTAAAGCGATAGAAGCAATTAGAGAGGGTGAATTGAGCCGAATTGAGGGTGAATATCCTAAGGAAATTGCTCCCCTTGCTGATGAGGTAAATGAATTATTGCGCTCGAATGAGCAAATTGTAACAAGAGCAAAAAATCAAGTTGGCAATCTTGCGCATGGCTTAAAAACTCCGCTTGCTGTTTTGCGAAATGAGGCCAATTTGAGTAAGACACATTTAGCTAAAATTGTTAAAGAAGAGGGCGATAAAATGACAAATATTGTCAGCTCTTACCTTGATAGGGCGCAACTAAGCGCTCGTAGCGCCATTATTGGTAAAAAAACTAATGTCAATAAAACCCTTGAACGTTTAATAAGAGTAATGGCTAAGTTACATCTAAATTGTGATCTTGAATTTATTCAGCCAGATAATGGA
>JAJRPR010000221.1 GCA_024280655.1 Alphaproteobacteria bacterium
CCAATTATTGGCAAAGCCAGAAATAAGAGAGGTCGTAATAGTAAAACTATTATCTAATGTAAGAACTGATACGCTGGTTTTATAGTTTGGATTTTCTATATCTATGCCACAAGCATTTTCGCCTAATCGTGCATTGCAAAATGATTGATAGACCTTGCCCTTAGCAATATTCATATCAACTTGAGCGGAGCGTAATTCAGCCTTAAAAATACCATCAATACGAGTAATTTCACCAATATAATCGGTGCGTAAATGATGGCGTTCGCTTACGTCTTTCCAGTTAACTAAAAAGCTCTCAACCTTTGCCCCGTCATAGCGCCCAAGCAATATATCATCTTCGTTAATTGCAACAGAATTAACAATGCCAACTATTTCAGCGCTATCGGTTTGCGCACCGAGTTTTGAAGCAACCTCACCACTATCAGCACCATAAGTAGGCGTAAAAATGCTGCCATCAAATTCTAATATTTCATCATGATCGCTAAAGCCAAGCTCAATTCCATCTAGCCTTTTTATGCGCCAACATTTTGCAAGAGTAGTTGCTCCAGATAAAATATGGCTTGATAATTCATTGCTTAATTGTCTCATATTTTTACCTCCACAAGAGGAATATTGGAAATATTAGCAGCATCAAAACTTGATAGTTCAACATCAAGATGATCAATATCAAAGCGCACAGGCACATCAAATTCAAAACCTGCACTAATGATTTCACCATTAGCTGGCGCAACATTTAACGTCACCATTCCAGTTGTTTCCTCAACAAAAAACTCATTATTTGCAAGTTGATTAGCACCAACTTTTATAAGCACAGAACTAGCAACGGGCTTGGTAATTTTGCGCTCAAACGGATCAAAATTAGCGCCATAGGTCTTAGTTAATTGGAATAGCGTTTTTGCTCCATCACCAATGCCAATTTGCTGATCATCAGCGCTAATGTTCGTAGAACCAGAGGAAGTATAATCAAGCGCATCACGCCATAAAAAGCCATGAAAACGCCCTCGTCTTTCTTCAAAAAACTCAAGCACTTCTGCCATATCTGAACGAGATGTAATACCATAAGCAACATTATAGGTGCGCAGTGAATTAGCCCAACGCTGATTGCGCTCCTCAGCTCCTGATGCCAGAGTTACAATATCAGTTTTTCGCTTTGGCCCGCCTCGTGCGCCAAGTGAAATATCAAGCGGAAATCTTATATGATGAAACGCCATTAGCTAGCCCTCGTTCCACGCTTAACTGCCCGTAGTAACATAGCGCTTATTTCTGCTTCTGCTCCAATAAAGCTTTGCGCATTTTGCGCTTGAATATTCATAGAAATAGAAACTGGTGCGCCACCAGAACTTGCAACCCCCAAACGCCCGTCAGATCCACGAGCAAGCGGCAAAATAGCCTCAGGCCCAGCTTCCCCTGCAACACCAAACCCAGCGCCAAGCGGAAAATATGTCGGCGAAGCAACAACTCCACCTTTTGCAAATGGTGTAATTGCAGGATTACCCATATTAAATAATTGCTCAACTAAACCCGAAGCCAAATTGCCAATAGGTTTAAGCGCCGCCTTAAGTGCAATATTGGTAAATGATTTTGCAATATCTCCTAAAAGCGAGCGCAAAGATTTCCCGTCAAGAATTGCACCCTTAAAGGCTTTAGTTAGAGAATTTCCAACTCCATCAGCAAGGTCTTTTATGCGCTTTAATTCACCTTCAAGCGAACTTATTTCACCGCTAAAACTTTCACTAAATAAATTATCATCATCACTCATTATTCTCTCCTAATCAGGGAAATTTCGCATTAAATTTTCAAATTTTTCTCGCCCTAAAGGTTGTGCTTTATTGGGCTGAAAAGCCAAATAAGCAGCAAATATTTCTTTAGGGGTCATGAGCCAAAAATCTTTTGAGGAAAGTCGCAGCACACCAAAACCAAATTGCATGGTTTCATTCCATGGGAAAGGTGTCATTGCTCATTCTCGCCAAAGGTTACAACCAGCAATTCCATAACAATTTTAGCCGCTCCCTTGAGCCCACCCTCAATAGACATACGAGCCAAATCATCATCGCTTATTGCATTGCCACCACCACGCAGCCCAGCCCCCAAAACAGCAACTAGATCACGAGCGCTTAGCCGACCATTTTCAAATCTTTCACTAAGACCAATTAAATCGTCAGCTTTTAAGCGTGCCTCAAGCTCGGCTAGTGCGCCAAGCGTTAAACAAAGCGTGCGCTTTTCCCTGCCAATAATAGCTTCAATTTCACCACGTTGAATATTTACCATTATATCACCGTAAAGCTAAGCTCGCCAGCGCTCTCAAGCGCAATATCAAAGGTAACTTCGCTAGCATGATCGGCAGAAAACTCAAGCGCAACAATTTGAAACGCCCCCTCAATCGTGCCAAAATCGGGCAATATAAGTTGCCAACTTCTAATAGTGCCAGCAAAGAATAATTCACGTATTTTAGCATCAGAACTTTCATCCTTAAAAATTCCAGCTCCACTAAGCGAAGCACTTTTAATGCCACCACCTGCTAGTAGTTCTCGCCACCGACCAGCAGATTCAGCATCGGTTATATCGATGGAAGCTGCGTTAAATGATAGTGATTTAGTGCGAAGCCCAGCCACAGTTAAAAAACTACCTGCTCCAGTTTCATCAAGACGTAACAGCATATCTTTGCCACTTTGAGCACTCATATTATTTCTCCAAATTTATAAGTAAGGTTAAATAGGTTCGCTCAATATTCTAAGGCTAATAGTTGCCAAAGCAGTTGAGCTTTTATTATCAATCATAGTTTCAGTTTTGATATGACTTGCGTAGGTTACATGCAGATTAGCGCTAGATAGGTCTTGATTTAGAGCCACATATAAAACCCTATCAACAATCTCTAAAACACTTTTTCGAGAAACGTGATTATGACGAGCATGAAGCAAAATTCGATGCTCATTAGTAGGCGTTTCATCACCATCTTTTGAAATTATATCATGGCGAATTATCGCCACAAAGGGAGCTTTTTTTCGCTCTGGTGGCGCATCAAAAATCGCATCTGATCCCAAATAAGAAACTAATTGCGCATCGTTTTTAAGTGCTAAAATCAATTTTGTCTGTAATTCAATTATTGCATGTGCCATTAGCCAACCACCACAATTTCAGAGCACAGGCATTTTAGATATGCTTTATGCCCATTAAAATCATTTACTGAAAGGACTTCTAAAATTCGAGAACGATAAATAAGACGATCGCCAACAGATAAATCATTGCGAAATCTAAGCAAAACAATATGAGAAGTTGCAATGTTATTAGCATCGGCCTCACGCACTTCACGCCCATTGCTTGGGCTAACATTTGCCCAAACAGTTGCAATAGGTGAATAGCTCACAACATGCCCGCCTGCCCCATCATCAGCCATATTTTTTGCCTCAAGTTGCACCTTATCTCTTAAAGTGCCAATAGCAGGGATTTTTTTAGCACTCATAATTTCACACTTTTATAAGGTGAGATAAGCGCATCAAAACCAGCTGGCACTATTGCGCCAGAGCCAGCAATTATTACCGCATCACGATGCTCAAACCAATAAGCAATAAGAGTAAATATCGCTTGCTTAAGAGTGTTTGGAACATCGTTAGGGCTTGCTCCAAAACCTGCAACATAATCAATTTCTATTGCCGCTCTTTCACGCATAATTACCTGCCCAGAAATGCTTTTGGGCAAAAATATCCTTGCTGGCGTTATGTTAGTTTCGGGCAAAAATTGCGCTAAAGGCAAGGTACTCGCATTGCCATCGTCATCATAAGTAGTAATTGCGCTTAGTGAAATAAGAGGGGCAATAGGAAGATGTATAGTTCTATCACTTGGCCAACAATCACGCACCACTCGCCAGCTTTGCGAAATTAGTGCACGAGCCGTAATGCTCTCAACATGAATTCTTGCCGCAACAATTAGTGAATTTATAAAACCATCTTCATTATTATCATCAACACGTAAAAATTCCTTCGTTTGAGCAAGCGTAACTGGCTCAAGTGCTGGCGCACTAAGCAAATATGATGTCATATTGTTCTCACTTATTTTTAGTAGATAAAATTAGGGGCGAGATATTCTCGCCCCTTTTTAATAATTAGTTAGCTGCGAATTTAAGCAACTTAATCGCATCAAAATCAGCAACACCACCACCAACACGCTTAGTAGTATAAAACAAAACATAAGGTTTTGATGAATAAGGATCACGCAAAACATTTACGCCACGACGGTCCACAATCAAATATCCACGTCTAAAATCACCAAAGGCAATGGAAGTTGAATCATTTGCAATATCAGGCATATCTTCTGCCTCAACCAATTCAAAACCAAGCAAAGAAGCACGACCATTTGGAGTTAATGAAGGTTGCCAAATA
>JAJRPR010000222.1 GCA_024280655.1 Alphaproteobacteria bacterium
AAATAGGACTAAACTTGCCCCGCTTGCCAAAGCGCTTAATTGCCAGTTCCACATCATCCAACCGCAAGTGGTGAAATAAAATAACCTATCACCCTTTGAAATATCACAATGTAATGTTTGTTCCTTTTTATGATTAAGCAACAGACCGCCAGCTCTATGCACTAGGCATTTTGGTTTTCCTGTTGTGCCTGATGAAAACAAAATTACTAGTGGATGATCAAAAGCTAAATCTAATGGTGCAAAATTTGCATTTTTATGAGGGGCAAGCCATTTTTCAAAACTAATAGATTTTTCTAATTGCGAATTAGAAGGTTTATCATTTTTTACAAATGGGAAAATAATTGCCTTTTTAATGCTAGGGACTTTTTCCATTACTTTTGATATTTTATCGCTAAGTGAGAAATATTTGCCGCCATAATGATAGCCATTGGCGCAAAAAAGCAATTTTGGCTCAATCTGCCCTAGCCTATCAATTATAGAATCTTCGCCAAAATCAGGCGAGCAACTTGACCAAATTGCGCCAATAGATGCAGCGCCTAAATGAATGGCTATGGCCTCTATTGAATTTGGTACAATACCAGCAATTCTATCACCGCTTTTTATGCCCTCACTTTGTAGAGCTGCAGAGGTTTTTGCAACTAATTGGCGCAGATCTGCAAAATTTATTTCTTGACGATTACCTGCTTCATCATAAGAAATTATGGCGATGTCTTTATCTTCGCCATTTAATAGGTTTTTTGTGTAATTTAACTTTGCATCGGGGAAGAATTTTATATCTTTTAGATGGGAGGCATGTTGAATAATTTCGCTTCCCATCTCACCGATTGTTTGTGTAAATTCCCATAGATCCTTATAAAATTCTTTTGGATTATTTATTGAATGATTTTGTAGGGCTTGCCAATCATTAGCAAAACCTATTTTTTTAGCAAATTTAGCTAAATTGGTCTTTTGTATATTTTCATTTTGCCATAGAGTTATTTCATTAGTTTTTTGCATTTTTACACCTATGAGAAGCTCTCAATTTAACAACATTGATCCTCATCATTGAGAAATAGCTAATAATATGACATTATCAACATTATTATGATATTGAAAGGAAGATTATGAGCGAAGAAGCACCTAAAAATAATGCCGCTAAAGCCAAAAATGCCCCCCTTAATGTTACTTCAAAAAGTGCCAATGAGCCAACTATCTCAACTAACTTTTCTGCAAATAATATTTCGTCAAATAATGATGGTTCAGAAAATATTCCTCACTATGAAGCATTAGATGAAAAAATATATGAAGAAAATCGCCATGATCCAGAAGCTATAAGACGGGCTTTTGAAACTGGGGAATATCCTTATAAAAGTAAATTAAAACGCAAAATATATGAGAAGCAAAAGGCTGAATTGCAAATTGAATTATTAAAAGTGCAAGAGTGGGTCAAGGAAACGGGGCAAAAAATTGTCATAATATTTGAAGGGCGTGATGGGGCTGGTAAAGGGGGCACGATTAAGCGCTTTATGGAACATCTAAATCCACGTGGAGCATCTGTTGTAGCTTTAGAAAAACCAACTAATCGTGAGCGCCATCAATGGTATTTTCAGCGCTATCTTTCTCATTTGCCAACGGCTGGTGAAATAGTTTTGTTTGATCGCTCGTGGTATAATCGTGCAGGCGTTGAGCGGGTAATGGGTTTTTGCTCTGCTAATGAATATCTTGAATTTATGCGTGAATGCCCTGATCTTGAAAGAATGATTGTGCGCTCGGGCGTTCGTTTGTTCAAATATTGGTTTTCAGTAACGCAAGAAGAGCAATTTAGACGTTTCAAATCTCGTGAGGAAGCGCCATTAAAGCAATGGAAATTATCGCCCATTGATAGAGAATCGCTTGGTAAGTGGGACGATTATACGGAGGCGAAAGAATCTATGTTCTTTTATACGGACACGGCTGATGCGCCTTGGACTATTGTTAAGTCGGACGATAAAAAACGTGCCAGAGTAAATTGCATGCAACATTTTCTCTCCTCTTTACCTTACCCAAGTAAAAATGAAGAAGTGGTACAAGGCCCTGATCCGCTAATTATTGGATCATCAAGTGATGTAATAGGGCGCTCGGATCATATTTTAGGAGCTTCTGTTCATCCATCTAAAAGGAAAGCTAAATAGAGTTAAATTTTAAACCTATAATGAGAAAAGGCCGCTCCAAAAAAATGAAGCGGCTTTTTTGTTTTGATTAGAGTTTATTTAGCGAGCTAAAACAGCAAGCAATAATAAAGCCACAATATTTGTGATTTTAATCATTGGGTTAACCGCAGGCCCTGCTGTATCCTTATATGGATCACCAACAGTATCGCCTGTTACAGATGCTTTATGAGCTTCTGAACCCTTTTCGTGTAACACGCCATCTGCATCAACAAAGCCATCTTCAAAGCTCTTTTTAGCATTATCCCAAGCACCGCCGCCAGCGGTCATTGAAATAGCAACAAATAGACCAGTAACAATAACGCCCATAAGCATTGCGCCAAGTGATGAAAATGCAGATTCAGGACCGGCAATCCAATAAATAATACCAAATACTACGATTGGTGAAAATACTGGAAGCATTGAAGGAATAATCATTTCCTTAATGGCCGCTTTGGTTAGCATATCAACCGCACGACCATAATCAGGCTTTTCAGTACCTTCCATAATTCCTGGCTTTTCTTTGAATTGGCGACGAACCTCAACCACAACTGATTGAGCCGCACGACCAACAGCAGTCATTGACATGCCACCAAATAGGAACGGTAGCAAACCACCAATTAACAGACCAACCACTACATAAGGATCGGTTAGTGAGAAGGTTAGTTTTGTAAGGTCAAGACCATAAAAGAACGAGCCAACTTCAGCAACTTTGGTAAAGTGGATAATATCTTGCGTGTAAGCGGCAAATAAAACCAAAGCACCAAGTCCAGCTGAGCCAATAGCATAACCCTTGGTAACAGCTTTAGTCGTGTTACCAACAGCATCTAGCGCATCGGTGTTTTTGCGAACATCCGCAGGCAAGCCTGCCATTTCAGCAATACCACCAGCATTATCGGTAACAGGGCCAAAAGCATCAAGCGCTACAACCATACCAGATAGAGCAAGCATTGTTGCAACAGAAACTGCAATGCCAAATAGGCCAGCAATTTCATAAGTTGAAATAATACCACCAACAATAACTAAGGCTGGAAGGGCAGTTGATTCTAGTGATACTGCAAGCCCTTGAATAACATTCGTGCCGTGACCTGTGAGCGATGCTTGTGCAATAGAGTTAACTGGGCGTTTGCCAGTTGCGGTGTAATATTCGGTGATAACAATTATCAGACCCGTAATTACTAGGCCAATTGCTCCAGTCCAAAATAAATCCATTGCAGTGAAGGTTTTTGCATCTGTTACAAAAACTGTGTCCATGCCACCAAAAATTAAAGAAATGGTAGGATAAAGTGCGATTAAAGAAAGCACGCCAGTTGCGATAATGCCTTTATATAAAGCACCCATGATTGTGCCATTTCCTAGACGCACAAAATATGTGCCAATTATTGAGGTAATAACACAAGCGCCACCAATAGCTAATGGCAACACCATGCCAGCTAATTTATATTCTTCAGGTAATATTAGCGAAGCTAAAACCATTGTTGCAACTGCTGTTACTACAAAGGTTTCAAATAGATCAGCCGCCATACCAGCACAATCGCCAACATTATCACCAACATTATCAGCAATAGTTGCTGGGTTACGTGGATCATCTTCTGGAATACCAGCTTCAACCTTACCAACCATGTCGCCGCCAACGTCAGCACCTTTAGTAAAGATACCACCACCTAAGCGAGCAAAGATAGAAATAAGTGAAGCGCCAAATGACAGGGCAACTAAAGCGTCAATTACGGAGCGTGAAGTTGGAGCAAATCCCGCAACCGCTGTCAAATAAAAGAAATAAATGGTTAGGCCTAATAGACCAAGTCCTGCCACAAGTAAGCCTGTAACTGCGCCAGACTTAAATGCTAGATCAAGTCCTTTAGCTAATGATGTGGTTGCCGCTTGAGCAACACGCACATTGGCTTGTACCGAAACATTCATGCCGATGAAACCAGCAAGGCCTGATAGGATTGCGCCAATGGCAAAACCAACTGCCGCATAGACACCTAGTAACCACCATGCAATGATTAAAATAATAACGCCCACGATAGAAATAGTTATATATTGACGTTTAAGATATGCTTGCGCTCCTTCGCGGATTGCTAGAGAGATTTCTTGCATTTTTTCACTGCCGCTATCAGCAGCTA
>JAJRPR010000223.1 GCA_024280655.1 Alphaproteobacteria bacterium
TATCAAAAAATCACTAGAAAAAGCTGGAATTAAAATTCACTCTTGTTTATGAGAAGGCTAACTAGGAGCAAAAGATGAGCACAAATATTATTGATGGCAAGGCATATGCTGCAAATTTACGTGAGCGCATTAGCGAGCATGTAAAAAACCTAAAAAATCAACATAATATCACACCGGGATTAGCGGTGATTATTGTTGGGCATGATCCTGCATCACAAGTCTATGTGCGTAATAAAGCCAAGCAAACGCTTGAGGTTGGCATGAACTCATTCAAATATGATTTACCTGAGAATGTAAGCGAAACAGAATTGCTTACTCTGATAAATAAGCTAAATACCCGCCCAGATGTACATGGAATATTGGTGCAAATGCCAGTGCCAGATCATATTAATGCAACCAATATTATCAATGCGCTCAACCCAAATAAAGACGTTGATATGTTTCATCCAATCAATGCAGGCAAACTTATGGTGGGGCAGGTCGGCCCTGTTTCTTGCACACCGCTTGGCTGCCTCATGATGTTGCGAGATGTGCATGGCTCGCTAGAGGGTAAGGAAGCAGTGGTGATTGGTCGTTCAAACCTTGTAGGCAAACCAATGGCGCAATTATTATTGCGTGAGAATTGCACCGTAACAATGGCGCATTCTCGAACGATTGATCTGCCTGCCGTAGTACGCCGTGCTGATATTGTAATCGCTGCAGTTGGGCGTGCAAAAATGGTAAAGGGCGACTGGATTAAAAAAGGTGCAACGGTGATTGATGTAGGAATAAACCGTATTGATGCGCCTGAAAAAGGAGAGGGCAAAACTCGCCTTGTTGGTGATGTTGATTTTGAAGAAGCGGTTAAAATCGCTGGTGCTATTACACCCGTGCCGGGTGGCGTTGGGCCAATGACTATTGCGTGTTTGTTGGCGAACACTGTTACTACTGCTTGCTTGATAAATGGAATTTCACCACCTAAGGATTTGGTGGCTTAGTTAGTGTTTTTTGTATAAAGTGCTGATATTGCACCATTGTTACCCCGTTGAAAAACGGGGTCCATTTGCGCCATCAAATCATATCATAATTAGTAGTTTATTTGTCGTTTCTACAATGAAAACAAACTTAAAAAGTGCCTGCCATGGGTATGATGGATGCCGTTTTACAACGGCATGACTTTGGGAGTAAGATGCGCTGGCAGGGGAGTGTGAGTAAAAGTTACGTGAGGTTATAGCTACTAACCAAACTAATTTGCAACATCATAATTCAAAACCGGAGCAAGCCAACGCTCAACCTCTTTTATGCTCATGCCTTTGCGCTTAGCATAATCTATCACTTGATCTTTTTCAATTTTCGCCACCCCAAAATAATGCGCCTCTGGGTTTGCGAAATATATTCCTGAAACAGATGATCCGGGCCACATGGCAAAACTATCAGTTAGCTCAACGCCAATAGATTTTTTTACATCAAGTAACTTAAACAGCGTTGCTTTTTCGGTGTGATCGGGCTGACTTGGATAACCGGGAGCTGGGCGAATACCTTTATAATTTTCGAGTAATAATTCTTCATCTGCAATATTCTCATCTTTTGCATAAGCCCAAAATTCTTTACGAACCCTTTGGTGCATACGCTCGGCAAAACTTTCAGCAAACCTATCGGCAAGCGCTTTAACCAAAATCGCACTGAAATCATCATTATTTTGTTCAAATTTTTTCGCTATTTCCTCTTCTTGCTCCCCAGCGGTTACAACAAATGCACCAATATAATCTTTTTTAGCGCTTTCAATCGGCGCTATAAAATCAGAAATACAAGTATTTACCTTGCCTGCTCGCTTTTTTATTTGCTGGCGAAGTCCATGAAAAACCGCAAGTTCTTTATCTTCATCATTTTCATAAAGTAAAATATCATCTTGCCTTGAATTTGCTTGCCAAAAGCCAATTACTGCTTTTGGCTTAAACCATTTCTCCTCAATTATTTGCTTGAGCATTTTTTGCGCATCTTCAAATAATGCACGAGCCGCTTCGCCCTGCTTTTCGTCCTGCAAAATTTGCGGATAGCGCCCCTTCATTTCCCAAGTTTGAAAAAATGGTGTCCAATCTATGGTTTTGGCTAAATCCGCTAAATCCCATTTTTCAAAGACCTTTGTGCCTAAAAAAGATGGGGCAGTGGGGCTGTAATTATTCCAATCAAGCCTAAGCGCATTTTCTCGTGCTTCATTGAGTGAAATACGGCTTTTACGAGCCTGTTTTTCTTCGTGCTTCTTAGCAATATTTGCATAATCATTACGAATGCTGGCGATATAATCTGGATTTTGCTCCTTTGAGAGTAATTTTGACACGACGCCAACTGCCCGAGAAGCGTCATCAACATGCACCACTTGCCCTTTAGAATATTTAGGGTGAATTTTCACGGCACTATGCACATCTGATGTTGTTGCACCGCCAATTAGTAATGGAATTGTAAAGCCAGCCCGCTCAAACTCATCTGCTACAGTGACCATTTCATCAAGTGAGGGAGTAATTAACCCACTCAAGCCAACAATATCAGCATTATGCTCGTTCGCCGCTTTTAATATATCGGCGGTTGGCACCATCACGCCAATATCAATCACCTTATAATTATTGCATTGCAAAACCACGCCCACAATATTCTTGCCGATATCATGCACATCGCCTTTAACTGTTGCCATAATAATTGTGCCAGCATGTGTCGCGCTATCTTCACCTGCCTCCAGTTTTTCTGCGTCCATAAAGGGCATAAGATATGCAACCGCTTGTTTCATTACCCGAGCTGATTTGACCACTTGCGGCAAAAACATTTTTCCATCACCAAACAAATCGCCAACCACATTCATGCCAGACATTAGCGGGCCTTCAATCACGTGCAGAGATTTTTCTGAATTTTGGCGAGCTTCTTCAGCATCTTCTTCAATAAATTCAGTGATGCCATTTACCAGCGCGTGCTCTATTCGTTTTGTAACATCTAGTTTGCGCCATTCAAGATTATTCCTATCTTGTTGCTTTGCGCCACCTTTAAAGCGAGCCGCCGCTTCAAGTAATCTATCGGTAGCATCGGGGCGACGATTTAGCACCAAATCTTCGCATAAATCACGCAATTCTTTATCGATATTTTCATAGATTATGAGTTGCGCCGCATTAACAATGCCCATATCCATACCAGCTTTAATGGCATGAAAAAGAAACACCGAATGCATGGCCTCACGTACTAAATTATTGCCTCTAAAAGAAAATGATAGGTTAGAAACACCGCCCGATACATGGCAAAAAGGTAGGTTCTGCCTTATCCAACGAGTAGCTTCAATGAAATCAACGCCGTAATTATTATGCTCCTCAATACCTGTGCCAACCGCAAAAACATTGGGGTCAAAAATAATATCTTCAGGAGGAAAACCGACCTCTTTTGTTAAAATATCATAGGCGTTTTTACATATTTCAATTTTGCGCTCAAAACTATCCGCCTGTCCCTTTTCATCAAATGCCATCACAACAACAGCCGCACCATAGCGATATATCAATTTAGCCTGATTAATAAAGGCTTCCTTGCCCTCTTTAAGCGAAATTGAATTGACTATTGATTTGCCCTGAACGCATTTAAGACCAGCTTCAATAACTTCCCATTTTGAGCTATCAATCATAATAGGAACACGGGCAATATCAGGCTCAGCGGCAATGAGATTAAGATATTTAATCATGGCAGCTTTTGAATCAAGCAGACCTTCGTCCATATTTATATCAATAATTTGCGCCCCAGCCTCAACTTGATTGCGTGCGACGTCAAGTGCGCCTTCATAATCGCCTTCACTAATTAATTTACGAAACCGAGCCGAGCCAGTAACGTTTGTGCGCTCGCCAACATTTACAAATTTAATTTCTTTGCTAAGGGTAAAAGGTTCAAGCCCTGAAAGTCGTAATAATCTTTGCAAAATCATACTGCCTTTTCATAAGTTGGGGGAGTGCGAGGTTTTTTGTCTTTTACTGCACTAGCAATAGCACGAATATGATCTGGCGTTGTACCGCAACAACCGCCAACAATATTTATCAAACCAGCATCGGCAAATTCACCTAATAATCCCCCAGTCATTGCTGGTTCTTGGTCATATTCGCCAAATTCATTTGGCAGACCAGCATTTGGATAGACGCATAATGGCGCATCAACAATTTTTGCTAATTCACTAACATAGGGGCGCATTTCTGTTGCGCCAAGCCCGCAATTTAGGCCGAATGAAAATGGCTTGACATGCGAGAGCGAATTCCAAAACGCAACAGCGGTTTGCCCCGATAAAACACGTCCAGACTTATCGCTAATTGTCCCAGAAATCATAACTGGCATAATTATATCAAGCTCTTGGCATATTTCATCAATAGCAAAAGCCGCAGCTTTTGCATTTAACGTATCAAAAATCGTTTCAATGAGCAGCAAATCGACGTCACCCTTAATCAAGGCTCGAACTTGCTCACCATAAGCAATTCTTAAATCATCAAAATTAACAGCACGAAATCCGGGATCATTTACATCAGGCGAGATAGAAGCAGTGCGATTGGTTGGCCCTAATGCTCCTGCAACAAAGCGAGGCTTGTTATCTTCTTGCTCGGCCAAATTAGCCGCTTCTCTTGCTAACAGCGCACCACGTTCATTTATTTCGCTAACATATTGCTCAAGCCCATAATCAGCTTGCGCAATAGATGTGCCTCCGAAAGTGTTAGTTTCCACAATATCAGCGCCAGATCGATAATAGGTGAGATGAACTTCACGCACCGCATCAGGTTGGGTGATATTTAAAATGTCATTATTGCCTTGTAATAGGTTAGGGAAATCAACAAATCTATTTGCACGAAAATCTTTCTCATCAAATTTATAGGCTTGCAACATTGTGCCCATAGCGCCGTCCATAATGAGAATGCGCTGTTGCATTATTTCACTTAACAATTCAATTCGACTTGAATATTTGATTTTATCAATAGACATATTATTCCTCAACGAATTGATTAGTTTCAATCATATAAAGAAATCCTTATATGATGAAATATGTTTGTGCAACTAGCTAAAATACTAACTTTACAATATTAATAGGATAATGCTCAAAATCATGTTAAGTAACGCTTAACTACAAAGAGCAACAATATACAAACTTTAGCCAGATTTTGTTACTATCAAATTGGGAATGAAATTTTTAGGTTAGTGGGCACATGTTTTTTACAAAAAAATCATTTATATCAGCACGAAATATTGTAGCGTTATTATTGCTAACACCGATTATATCTGCCTGTGTGAATGATAATATTTTTGGCAAAAGATCAGATATTAATACCACAACCAAGTTTTCATCCGCTGAATATGGCGTTGCAGCTTCAAAAAGAGTTACAACTTCGTCCAAAATTCCCAAAGGGGGAGGGCGCTCGCAAGTTGGCAAGCCATATAAAATTGCTGGAAAATGGTACACGCCAAAAATTGACCCAAATTATGATAGGACAGGTGTTGCATCTTGGTATGGCCCCAATTTTCATGGCCGCCAAACCGCAAATGGTGAAATATTTGATCAATATGCGATAAGTGCCGCCCACCCGACATTGCCACTACCTTCTTATGTGCGAGTAACAAACCTTGAAAATAACCGCTCTATAATCGTCAGAGTTAACGATCGAGGGCCTTTTGCTAGCGGTCGAATAATTGACCTATCAAAACGAGTGGCCGATATACTTGGAGTAATAAACAAGGGAACAGCACGGGTGCGTGTGAAATATGTAGGCAAAGCTCCGCTAGAGGGTGATGATACTCGTGTGTTAATGGCTAGCTTAAATAAGCCAAGTAGGCTCGAAAGAGGAGGTGGAGCAAATAACATAAGACTTGCCTCTGCCCCTATTGTTAAAAACCCCATTATAGCGAATAGAGTAGTACCTGCTCAGCAAAGCCGAACTATTTCTCAAAGTAATTACACGCAAACCAGTCAAGGTTTTTTCATTGCTAACTCGTCTTTTTCTTCATCTTCGTCCTCATCTGCACCTTTAGGCCCACTATTCTATGCAGCAAGTCAGCTTGATAATGAACAATCTAGCCTATTAATTAATAATGCTTTTGCGGCGGCAAACGCTATGGCAACAAGATCGCAAGGCCTAAAACAATGGCAAAATGCTAATGATCAACAAGCGCTTAAGATTAATTTAGAGCTTGGCACATTCGCCAACAAACAAAATTCAAATAAGGTTGCAACAGCCTTTGCTCTTTTAGGTGCAGTTGATGAAGCTCAAGTGAGTTTGCAGGGTGTACCCGCAATCCAATTAACCCTTACACAATTAAAATCAGGCGTTACACGCAAAGACGTTATAGACTTAGCTAACAGGCTTGGACTTAGAGATATTATCCTTTATAACTAATATTTCTAATATAAGTTGAGCAATTTAACGGTAAAAGTTTATATAAATGAGTAGATGGTTAAAAATATTATTTGCCTTTTTGGTTTTTATCGGCACGAGCTTGCCAGCTGTTGCGCAATTACAATTTGAAACTCGCGCCCCATTTGCCTTGCTAATGGATTATCAATCAGGAACTGTGTTATTTCAAAAGCAGGCTGATGCACGAATGGAGCCTGCCAGCATGGCCAAAATGATGACCATTGCTTTAACATTTAGAATGTTAAAAAATGGCTCTCTCTCAATGGATGACGAGTTCTTTATTTCAGAATATGCTTGGCGTGAGGGCGGTGCTGGCTCTGGTGGTTCAACCATGTTTGCCGAACTTAACTCAAAGGTTTCTGTTGAGAACCTATTGAAATCAGTAATAATTCAATCAGGCAATGATGCTTCTATTGCGCTTGCTGAGGGCATTGGCGGCACTGAAGAAACATTTGCCCTCATGATGAATGAAATGGCGCAAGAAATTGGCATTAAGAGCTCTAACTTCACTAATTCAACAGGTCTGCCAGATGAAAATATGTATGTCACCGCTCGTGATTTGGCTAATTTAGCACGTTATATAATTAGGGAATTCCCACAATATTATGCAATTTTTTCTGAGCCTAGTTTTGAATGGAACAAAATCAAACAATCAAATCGAAATACATTATTAAAGATGGGAATAGGTGTTGATGGTCTTAAAACTGGTTTCACCGAATCATCTGGCTATGGCGAAGTAGTTTCCTCAGCGCAAGGTGGTCGTAGGATAATCGCTGTTTTGCATGGCATGGAAACTATGAAACAACGCTCAGAAGAAGCTCGTAAGTTAGTAAGTTGGGGTACTCGTAGCTTTGAAAATCTATTAGCTTTCGAGAATGGTGAGATTGTAAATCGAGTTCCAGTTTATGGAGGCGAGATATCTCATGTTGGGCTAGTTGGCGAGGGTGCAATTAGCCTATATTTGCCAAAAGGCTCTAGAAAATGCTTAAGCGCAAAGATAATTTATTCTTCTCCCATTCTACCGCCAGTTGAAGCTGGTGATCAAATCGCAAAATTACAAATTTCTTGTAATAAACAAATAATTCAAACCACCCCACTATTTGCAGAGCAATCGGTTGCAAGAGGCAACTTAGTGCGTCAAGCAACAGACGCATTAAAAGAGCTAGCTCTTGGCTGGATATAGGGTGAAATCTTAGCTAGCTTTAGCTTCAACTATCTTCTAAAAGCACAATATGAAAAAACTTACCAAAGACAATATCGTTAAGAATATACCAAATGCACACTTTATAACATTTGAAGGCGGTGAGGGGGTTGGTAAATCTACACAAGCTAAAATGCTTTTGAAAAATCTTTCTAATGTAGGCATATCAGCTACAACAACTAGAGAACCCGGAGGCACGCCAAAAGCTGAGGCCATTAGAGAGTTCATCTTATCTGGCAAATCAGAGCAATGGGGCGTTAATGCAGAAGCGATATTATTTGCCTGTGCAAGGTTAAACCACGTAAATGATGTCATTGCACCAAACCTTAAATATGGACGCTGGGTAATATCAGATAGATTTCATGATTCAACAAGAGCTTATCAGGGACTAACAGGTGGAGTTGATGAAAAGCTAATTGGTGCTTTAGAAAAATTAGCCTTAAATTCTTATCAACCAGACCTAACTATTCTCCTAGATATGGATGCAAAAGAGGCTTTTGAGCGTGTTGCACAACGTGAAAATGAATTTGACGATAATTTACCAGATCGCTTTGAAAAAGAAGATTTGACGTGGCATAAAAAATTACGCAAAGGGTTCTTAGAAATTGCTAAAAACAATCCAAATCGCATTATTGTAATTGATGCCAGTTTAGATGCTGATAAATTAGCCAAATCTGTTTGGAATGTTGTTAGAGAAAAATTCCCTGAGGAAACTCTCGGGGTTTCAGTGTGAGTGACAAACCAATCGAGCGTGAGCTAGATCAATTAAAGGGAATAAATCTACCAGAGCAAACTAAGCTTCTTATTGGTCATGAGAATGAATTTAATATGCTGGAAAAGCAAATTGTAGATAATAGATTGCCATCTGCAATATTATTGCATGGTATTAGAGGAATTGGCAAAGCGACATTTGCTTTTGCTTTTGCTAGGAAAATATTACACATCACAGGTAATGAGCAATTAGATATCATAAATCAGCAAGTTCGTGCTGGCGTTCACCCTAATTTATTTACCTTAAGGATTAGCGCTCACGAGAAAATAAAAGGATTTTATTCTGCAATCAGGATTGAAGACGTTCGTGAACTGCAAAGAAAAATACGACTTTTTGCAGGGGTAAACGCTTATAAAATATGTATCATTGATGCAATAGATGATTGCAATATTAACAGCGCAAATGCTTTACTCAAAATTTTAGAAGAACCGCCCAAGGACACCATCTTCATTCTCATTTCGCATTCGATTGGCTCAATTCTTCCTACCATAAGATCTCGCACTCAATCTGTTGCCTTGCGTACACTTAGCAATGCTCAGTTAAGCCAAATCCTGCAAAACACCAATTTTGACTTAGAAAGCCACTCCTTACAAAACACTATTGATTTGGCGAAAGGAGTTCCAAGAAGGGCTATTCAAATATCTCAGCTTGAGGGGGAAGAAATTTTAATTAAAATTCAAAACTGGCTAAATAGCGCTCAGCAACGTCTTAATTCAAGCCATATTGATCTGGTTTCTACTATCTTAAAAGCAGGAAGTGCAGAAGAGAGTTTTGCAAAAGATATATTGCTTGATTGGATTGCAAGCGAGGCTAAAAATACTGCAATTCAAACTCCAATAAACAAAAACCACCTTGCTTCAATTACTAACCTATGGAACAAGTCTCAAAATCTATTTGATGAAGCTGATATTTATAATCTTGATAAGAAGCAGGTTTTAATTTCTACTTTTGATGCGATTAAAACACACCTCGAACTTGTAACAAATAACCGATCTGTTGAATTAATATGACACAAGAAAAATTCTATATCACTACGCCGATTTTTTACCCAAATGGAGTTCCGCACATTGGACACGCCTACACCTCTATGGTGTGCGATGTAATTGCACGATTTGAGCGCTTAGAGGGCAAAGATGTGTTCTTTTTGACTGGCACTGATGAGCATGGTCTAAAGATGCAACAAACTGCAATCGAGCAAGGGATTAGCACCAAACAATTAGCCGATGTAAATTCAGCACAATTTTTAGAAATGATGAAAATACTCAATATATCGAACGATGATTTTATCAGAACAACTGAACAGCGCCACCACGATAGCTGCCAAGCGCTTTGGCGGGCAATGGAGGCTAATGGTGATATTTATCTGGATAAATATTCTGGCTGGTATTCAGTGCGCCAAGAGGGATATTTTGATGAAAAAGAAACTACACTTGGAGATGATGGCATAAGACGTGAGCCGCTAGGCTCGCCAGTTGAATGGGTTGAAGAGGAGAGCTATTTCTTTAAACTCTCTTCTTATCAAGATAAAATGCTTGAGCATATTGAAGAAAACCCTGATTTTATTTTACCACCCGAGCGACGCAACGAAGTTGTGAGCTTTCTAAAATCAGGACTAAGAGATCTTTCTATTTCTCGCACCAGTTTTGATTGGGGAGTGAAAGTTCCGGGTAATGATAAGCACGTCATGTATGTGTGGGTTGATGCGCTAACAAATTATATTACCGCAACGGGCTATCCCAACAAAAATAATGAGAGAGCGCATTATTGGCCTGCTGACATTCATATGATGGGTAAGGATATTATTCGTTTCCATGCAATTTATTGGCCAGCTTTTTTACTCTCAGCTGGCATTGAATTGCCAAAACGTGTGTTTGCGCATGGATTTCTCAATAATAAAGGTGAGAAAATGTCAAAATCGGTTGGCAATGTTATCTCACCAGATTTTTTGGTTGAAAAATATGGGCTAGACGCTATTCGTTATTTCTTTATGGCAGAGGTGTCATTGGGGCAGGACGGCTCTTATTCGCACGAAGCGATTGTTAATCGCATTAATTCAAACCTAGCAAATGACTTGGGCAACTTGGCACAACGCTCGCTTTCTATGGTTGCAAAACATTGTGATGCAAAAATACCACAAATCAGCGATTTAACTAGTGATGATAATGAGTTATTGGATAAAACATATACTTTACTTGAGCAATCAAGAGCCTATATGGACAAACAAGAAATCCATAAAATGCTTAGCAATATTTGGAAAATAGTTGCTGATGCAAACCGTTATTTTGCAGCGCAAGAGCCTTGGGCATTGCGAAAAACAGATATGGATCGCATGAAAACGGTGCTTTATGTAACGGCTGAAACATTGCGCAATATCGCAATTTTAATCCAGCCTGTAATGCCACAATCCGCAGCTAAATTACTTGATTTATTGGCTGTTAGCGAAGACAGGCGTGATTTTGCACATTTTGGCAAAGATTATGCACTTAAAGCTGGCATTGAACTGCCAAAGCCGATCGGCATATTCCCGCGCTATATTGAGAAAGAAGACTAATGCTTATAGATAGTCATTGCCATCTCGATTTTGATGCGCTTAGCAGCGATATCGATGGTGTATTGGCTCGAATGAGTGGGGCAGGGGTTGGCGCTTGTGTTACAATTTCTACCCGCATCAAACAATTTGATAAGATTACAGCGATTGCAGAAAAACATGATAATGTCTATTGCTCTGTTGGTACGCACCCGCATAATGCCCACGAAGAGCTTGATATAGAACCTAGCGAAATAATTGAACTCTCTAAACATAAAAAATGTGTGGCTATTGGTGAAGTTGGGCTTGATTATCATTATGATAACTCACCAAGAGAAGCGCAAAGAGAAGGCTTTTTGCGCCATATTGCAGCAGCTAGAGAAACAGAATTACCGCTGATTATTCATTCTCGATCAGCAGATGATGATATGATTGAAATTTTGCAAAGCGAAATGGGGAAGGGGGCTTTCCCGTTTATTTTACATTGCTTTTCTTCTGGTAAAAAGCTAGCAGAAGTTGGTTTAGAGCTTGGTGGATATCTTTCATTTTCAGGTATTTTAACCTTCAAAAACGCAACCGAAATTCATCAAGTAGCGCAATCTGCACCAATGGATAGGCTTTTGGTTGAAACAGATGCACCATATTTAGCGCCAGTGCCGCATAGAGGCAAAAGCAACGAGCCAGCCTATGTACGCCATACAGCAGAGCATTTGGCAAATCTTAGAAATGTTTCGCTTGAAGAAATTTCAAAAATCACCACCGATAATTTTACCAAATTATTCAGAAAGGTGAACATGTGATGAGCGAAAGGGCGCAATTTTTTACTATAACAGTGCTAGGTTGCGGCTCATCTGGCGGCGTACCTCGCATTGGCAATATTTGGGGTGCGTGCGATGCTAGTAATCCTAAAAATCGGCGTAGACGTTGCTCGATATTAATAAGGGCAGGGCGTTATGATAATGATGAGCTAGCCAGCCTGCGCGACGCAAGAGAAGAGGGTAAATCAAGCAATGGAAAAAGAACAAACGGCGGGGGTGCCGGGGACGGGCAGCCTGCGTGGCGTGAACGCAAGGAAGAATGTGCGACCAACGGCGACAGGCATAAAGAGAAAACTACTAATATTTTAATTGATAGTGGTTGTGATATTCGTGAGCAATTACTTGATGCAAACATAAAACATCTTGATGCGGTGTTTTATACGCATGAACATGCCGATCATATTCATGGCATTGATGATTTAAGGGTTTTGGCTCTGAGCAATAAAAAGCGCATAGAGGTCTATATGGCGCAAGCATGTGCCAAGCAGGTTATGAGTGCTTTTTCTTATTGTTTTACTACGCCAGTGGGTTCTAATTATAAGCCAATATTGAACGCTAATCTTATTTCTGATGGCAGAAAAACTAATATTAATGGGGCAGGTGGCTCTATTGAGATTGAAGCGTTTTTGCAAGAGCATGGCAATATTAAATCGTTAGGTTTTCGGATTGGTGATTTTGCATATTCTTGTGATTTATCCTCATTACCGCTTAGCTCGCATAAGGCACTTAAAGGAGTGGAGCTTTGGTTACTAGATGCTCTACGCTATAGAACGCACCCATGCCATCTAAATGTAGAACAATCTGTAGCATTAATTGACGAGTTTGATGTGCCCAAAGCCTATTTAACAAACCTACATATTGACCTTGATTATGAAATTTTGAAGAATGAACTTCCAAAACATATTGAGCCAGCTTATGATGGTTTAGAGATTAAAATGAAATTATAAAAACATGCCAGCAATTAGAAAATGCGCCAAATGCGGCGAGAATACACTTATATCTTCAATGGGAATTTTTAAGGCTTCACGACCTTATCAATGCACAAATTGTGATATGATAATAAAGCTAACACCTTTAGCAATGCTAGGAATGCAATTCACCGTTCTTACTGCTTTATCTATTGGCGCATTGTCATGGTTGATATTCTTTTCAGCTGAAGCAACAAAACTAAGTTCAATAATTATTGCTTATGCTGTTTGGATATTCATGTCCGCAGCAGTCATTGGAGTAATTATTGCTAAAATTAAAAACCATTCTAAAAACCCTTATGCCTTAGATGGAAACGGTAATATATTGCAAAGCTATTCTAAATTTCAAAAACAAGATAAACAAGATAATAAAGCTCCGACAGATAGCTGGATAGAAAGCAAGAGCCTATTATTCGGCCTAATATCTCCAGTATTATTGATTGCCATAGTAATAGCCGCAATAGGGCTTTTATACTATATTGATACAAATTTTTTCAATTAAACCTTGTCTTTCCTATAATACTAGGTTTCTTATATAATAAAAGTTCCATAATATATATTATGCGAATGGAAGTAAGTTGTAATTTATCCATTACTGAAATTTCTTTCTTGTCACTCTGAGCGTAGCGAAGAGTCTTTACTCAACAACTATATAGGTTGCATCACCTTCAGCTAGATTATTAGATAGTCGCCAAGCACGACTATACGTGGGAGGACTTGGCAAAACAAACAAATCATCTTAAACACTTTAAGCATAGCTATAATATTTCAGGGAAATCCATAGAATGAAGCCATCAAAAGACATATCACGTCTATATGAAATTATGGCAGCGTTGCGTGATCCTCAAACTGGTTGCGCTTGGGATTTAGCGCAAGACTTTGCCTCCATCAAACAATGCACCATTGAAGAAGCGTACGAGGTTGCTGATGCGATTGAGCGTGAGGATTATGTTGATTTACAAGATGAATTGGGTGATCTTTTGCTGCAACCGATATTTCATGCCCAGTTAGCTCAAGAGCAAGATCTGTTTGATATTGGTGATGTGATATATTCTATTACAGAAAAGCTAATTCGCCGCCACCCGCATGTTTTTGGTGACAAACAAGCCAAAGATTCAAAATCTGCCAAAGCTAGCTGGGACAAAATAAAACAAATTGAAAAGGCACAAAAGCTCGCCAAAAAAGGGCTAAAAGAGGATAAAATTACTCACTCAATCCTTGATGATGTGCCAAAGCCCCTACCCGCTTTAACTCGTGCAGATAAGCTGGCAAAACAAGCCGCCACAGTTGGCTTTGATTGGCCAGATTGGCAAACTACTTTTGAAAAGTGTACCGAAGAACTCAATGAGATAAAAGAAGCGATTGAAGATGGTAAGGGAGATAGGGCTATTAAAGAAGAAATTGGTGATTTGCTATTTGCTGTGACTAATCTTGCTCGTCATCTTGATATTGAGCCAGAAGCGGCATTGCGTGATGCCAATAACAAATTCACTCGCCGTTTTGCTTACGTAGAAAGGTGCTGCAAGCAAGATGATATTGCCATTGAAAAAGCAGGATTAGAGCGACTTGATGAATATTGGAATGAAATTAGGGCAAAGGATAAAATCTAATACTACCCCTGCCCTATGATATATCAAAATAAGCCAGTTAAAGCTAAAATTGCACTAGTGACAAACCCTAATATGGGCACCCATAGCGGCACTTCAAATATTTCTTCTTTTGATGGTTGTCTGAATAATTTAAGCCAGATCAATGAAAGATTTACCAACATAAATACCACCAGCACAATTTGCGAAGTCATCTGCGCTAACTGCGCAATCGGCAAGAATAGTGCCAACACCAAAATTATGGCAACCACTATTGCTGTAGCAATAACCGGTGTATGAGTTTTTTTGTTTATTATTGCTAATTGTTTAGGCAACCTGCCCTGTTTTGCTAAGCCATAAAGCACACGAGAAGCCATTATCATTTGAATTAATACGCCATTTATCGTAGCAATCACCGCAATAATATTAAATGCACCTTTTGTTGTATCGCTTGCATTTTCAAATACTAAAGCAAGTGGAGCGACCGATTGACTTAACCTATCCATAGGCACGATTAAAATCACCACCGAAACCACTGCCAAATATAAAGCGGTGGCAGCAATTAATGTAAAAATTATTGCTCTTGGCATATTTTTACGTGGATTTTTTACCTCTTCTGCAACATTTGCAATATCTTCAAAACCAACAAAGGCAAAAAATGCCAATAAGCCAGCCGAGACAATCCCGCCCCATGCGCCCATTTCTAGTGGTGGAATTAGACGGCCAATATCTGCGAGTAAATCTGGTTTTATAGAAAACCCATAATAAATAACAAAAAATAATCCGCCTATCTCTATCACGGTAAAAATTGCCGCCAACATTACCGATTGTAAAATACCCCAAGCAGCAACTAACCCCAAAACCAGAATAATGATTATTATTAAAATCTCAGGCGCAAGAGTAATAAAATGACTTAAATATTCTGCTGCACCAATAGAAATAGTTGCAGAAGAAACAACGCCAGATGTCACCACCATTAGACCAACAAGTAGCGCCAATGTTTTTGAGTTCAAACCATTTCTTACATAAGCAACCTCCCCTGCACTAACAGGAAATCTTGTGCTTAGTTCTGAATAGGTAAAACCAGTAAATGCCACAACCAAAGCGGCTAGCAAAAATGAGATAGGCGCATAAAAGCCAGCTTTTGCTGCCGTTGCACCAACAAGCACGTATATACCTGCCCCAACCGTAACGCCTAATCCATAAAGCGTTAGAAGTGGTAATGTTAAACGTCGCTCAAGGGCTGGCTTTTCGGCTTGCAATATTTGGGAGTTATCATCGTTCATTATTTTGGCTTTCAATGAAATGAAGCTGAATATAAGAAACCTATCAGATATTGATAATAACAGTAATGACTTACATCAAATTACTTGATATTAGCTACTAACTGAAACAATATTGCGTGTAATATTTAATGATTGAAGAAATGATTTTTGATAAATATCCTGAACCAGTTAAAAGCTGTCTAATTGAATTGCGCACACTTATCTTAGAGGTGGCTTTGAGTATGGATGAGGTTGGAGAGCTAGAAGAAACGCTGAAATGGGGTCAGCCCTCTTATATTCCTAGCAAGACAAAAAGCGGCACATCAATTCGCATTGATGCGGATACTCAGTTTGGGCTAGATTATGCTCTTTATGTGAACTGTAAAACCAACTTAGTTGAGAATTGGCGTGAGCTTTACCCAGCCTTTAAATATGGCAGTAACCGCTCAGTGCATTTTAGCGTTGCTGAGGAGTTAGAAAAAGAAAAGGTCAACCATATGATTGCTATGGCGCTTACTTATTTTTCAAATAAGGGCGCTAAAAAGAAATTATAATATTGAACCTGTTAGTTTCTTACCAAAACGAGATTGCAGTGCAAAAAGATATCTAGGCTCAACACGAATAGTAAATTCAGACCCCTGCTCGCTTTCTATCCGCTCAATAATCTCGCTATGTTGATATAGCCAAGCGGCATCTTCACCTCTTTCATGCTCTAATAAAATCTTAAAACTCTTTGCACCTTGCGCAAGGGTTTTTTCAATTTCTAAAAGCAATTCATCAATCCCCTCACCGCTAATTGCACTAAGCGCAATGCTGGAAATCACCGTGCCAACTGGGATAATATTATCTATCGCATCTTCTTCTTCGTTTTTTGCTAGCATATCAATTTTATTGTAAACTTCAATAATTGGCGTTTCTTCGCCATTCACCCCAAGCAATTTTAGCACAGAAATAACATCTTGCGCTTGCGCTACATTATCTTTGCTTGAAACATCTCGAACATGCAAAATAATATCAGCCCCAATTACTTCCTCAAGGGTTGCTCTAAAAGCTGCGATTAAATCTGTTGGTAATTCAGAAATAAAACCAACCGTATCCGAGAGCATAATAGTGCGCCCATGCGGTAATTTTGCCTTTCGCACAGTTGTATCTAATGTTGCAAAAAGCAAATCTTTTGCCATTACTTTAGCCCCAGTAATGCGATTAAATAGCGTGGATTTCCCAGCGTTAGTATAACCAACTAGAGCAATTACGGGATAAGGAACGGCATCTCGTTTTTTACGATGTAATTTTCTGGTTTGCGCTATTTTTGCAATGCGTTTTTCTAATTTGCCAATTCTCTCTTGAATTTGCCTTCTATCACTTTCAATTTGCGTTTCACCCGGCCCACCAATAAAACCACCACCGCCACGTTGGCGCTCAAGGTGTGTCCACGAGCGAACAAGCCGCCCCTTTTGATAATTTAGGTGCGCCAATTCAACTTGCAGCACCCCTTCCCTTGTTGCAGCTCTTTCACCAAAGATTTCTAAAATAAGTGCTGTTCTATCAAGCACTTTAGCACCAAGACGATTTTCAAGATTTCTTTGCTGTACTGGAGAAAGTGAAACATTGAATAATACTAATTCAATTTTTTGCTCTTTAACTGTCTCAGCTAAACTATCCACAAAACCACCACCAACAAATGTTGCTGGTTTTATTTCTTTTAACTGCAAAATTTCTGAAATAACAATATCGAGTTTGATTGCTCTTGCAAGTCCCTCAAATTCTTGTTTTTTTACTTCTGCATCACGCTTTTTTGCAACTCTATAAAGATCTGGAGTTATCAGAGCGCATTTTGTGGGCTGTTTTTGCAACTCAACTAAACGTCCACGACCATGTAACTCAACGCCCTGCCCTTCTAAATTATTACTCATGTAGTTACTTTATTCTTCAGTATCATTTTCTTCCTGCTCAAAATCAAATAGTTGAATTGGTTCGGTTGGCATAATTGTTGAGATTGCAGATTTATATACTAGTTGCGATTGTATATCACGTCTAAGTAGCAAACTAAAACTATCAAACCAAGAAATATGCCCCTGCAACTTAACACCATTTACCAAAAAAACAGTAACAGCAATTTTATTTTTTCGAACATGATTTAGAAATATATCTTGTAAGTTTTGGGATTTCTCATTGCGTGTATTGTGGGCCATTACATTGTCCTCTTCATTTGAAAAACGCTTGAGTAAAACAATAATATGTTTTTATTTGATCTTTGCCAAAAAGCTTATCAGCACACAAAATTATAAATTACACCCAACCTATTAGAATAGTGGCACAATTTTTCGATTCTTACTAGTTATAGGTGTTAATGAATAAAATTGCTGGTGTTTCTTTGTCAAAAACCTATATTTACTACCACTTCAGCCGACTTAATGCGGCGAGTAATACCAAAAGTTCTATCCGTGAAATGATAGCAACAAAGGACAAAATACCTAAAACTATATTTGAAGGCACTTCACCTCTTTCCAAGCCAAGCCCCATTGATACTAAGTTCCCAGTAGAAGAAAAACTGCCAACTGCTAAACTAAGAGAAGGAGAAAGATCAAAATTATTTACTGAAAATAGCAAGGTTGCAAACATTATTGTAATCACAGAAATAAATAAGGCACTCCAAACGGCTCTTGAGATTTTTTGTCCCTGCACATCTAATTCTGTTGATTGTGCAATAATCATGTGCGGATAGACTAGCCTATTAATGTCGTTAATTGAGTGCCTAACCATCGAACTAAGACGGAAAATCTTAAATCCTCCTGAGGTAGAGAATGAACAACCACCAACCATGCTAAGAGCCAAAATA
>JAJRPR010000224.1 GCA_024280655.1 Alphaproteobacteria bacterium
GGCAACATTATGATATCAATGAACTGGAATGATTTTCGCTTTTTCCTTGCTTTGGCAAGAACAGGGCGGCTTAGCGTTGCTGGGCGGCAATTAGGTGTAGATCACGCAACGGTTGCACGGCGTATTAAATCTTTAGAGCAATCATTAAATTCTATTCTGTTTGATCGGGCACCAACTGGATATAGCCTTACAAGAGCAGGCAAAGACCTTGTGCCGATTGCCGAGCGCATGGAAAGTGAAGCAATATTGGTGCAAGATAGTTTTGGTGGGCAACAAAAAAACCTCTCAGGCCATGTGCGTATCGGAGTGCCCGAAGGCATTGCAACTTATGTAGTGGTAAAAGCTGCACAAGAATTATGCGAAAATTATCCTCGTTTAGAAATTCAACTAGTTGCCTTGCCACAAAAATTCTCACTCTCAAAACGAGAGGCAGATTTTGTTATTGCGGTTTCACAGCCAAAATCGGGGCGCTTACGAGTGCAAAAAATAGCCGATTATAATTTGCATCTTGTTGGATCAAAAAAATATTTGAAAAGCCAACAAGAAATCAAGCAAATATCAGATCTAAAAAAAATGCGTGGCATTGGCTATGTTACCGATTTGATATTTGATGAAGAGCTAAATTATGTCCCATTGGTAGATCCATCATTTCATCCACGCTTTACCAGCACCAGCGTGCATGTGCAGTTACAGGCTGTATTGAACGGGGCAGGGGTGGGGATATTGCCAGATTTCATGACCGCCTCGCATGAGGATTTGCAAAAAGTCTTGCCGAACGAGATTTCATTTAAGCGAGCATTTTGGTTTATTGTGCATGAGGATTATGCGCAGTTGGAACGCATAAGAGTTTGTGCGGCGGCGCTGATAGGAACAATGCAAACGGCGCTTAGGGATGTTTAGCTTTGTTGATTGGTTGTGGTGTTTTTTATTCGGTTTTTATACTGAACCCCCACCCCAGCCCTCCCCGCAAGGGGGAGGGGGAAGAAATTGCAACAAATAGATTTCCTTCCCCTTGTGAGGGTTTACTCTAAACTAAATCCCCCTCCTCCTTGCGGGGAGGGGTTAGGGGAGGGGGTTAGGATAAAAGCGATGGCACATCAGTTTGGTTGATGAGGGAAAATATTAGTTTTTTGTCATTCCGTGCTTGACACGGAATCCAGTTGAGCCAAGTCTTTGGTGTAATAAAGTCTTTGGTGTAATAAAGTCTTTGGCGGATAGAGTCTTTTGCCCGCTGGACAGCGGGCTACTGGATTATCGTGTCGAGCACGATAATGACGAAGGGGGCAAGGATGACAAAGGGCTTACTTCTGGCAATATAGCAAATCAGGCAACGAATTACGTGATGCTTACAGGTATGACAATCGGCGCAAGCGGGACACAGAGTTAGCTTGATATAACTAGTGTATTTAGTAAACTGTCACCGAATTCTGAGTTTTACCTCATCTGTCAATTCCATAGGCCTCCTGTATTAAGTTAGCGATCTTGACAGCTAGTAGTAATCTGTATTTTGTATCCAGATAAAATAAGGATACGCAAATGTCAAAAAGCACAAAGCGAGTGGAACAAGCCGCTCACGTACTCGGATTAAGCATTATCATACAGAAAATGCCAGAATCCACGCGAACAGCACAAGATGCGGCGTTCGCTTGCGGTTGCACTGTTGGGCAAATCGTCAAGTCCATGGTCTTTGAGGGTGCTGAAACGAGTTCACTAAAACTGTTGCTTGTTAGCGGGTTTCACAACGTCAACCTTGACAGAGCCGAAAGTTTGTTTGGTGAAGCCTTGCTTCGCGCTGATCCCAAGCGAGTCCGTGAAGAGACGGGCTTTGCTATTGGTGGCGTCGCCCCGTTTGGCCATTTAAATTTGCTTGAAACATGGATGGATAGCGAACTTTTGCAATACTCAACAGTCTGGGCGGCGGCCGGTGCACCTAACGCTGTGTTTGAAACCAATCCACAGGCCTTGTTACAAGCCACTAATGCCCGTGAATTCATAAATGACAAAGCATAACGCCATTGCTCCGACATAATTACGATGACAGTCTACTAAATGTACTTAGCTGTCAGGTTAATCACCAACTGCAACCTATAACTACTGGAGCTAGAAGGTTTGCAAAGAAGGCAAAGTGTTTCACATGGTTACTTCGTGTATTGGATAGGTCTTTTTTGCTCGCTGGACAGCGGGCTACTGGATTATCGTGTCGAGCACGATAATGACGACGGAGGAGTGTTAGTTAGATAGAAAAGTAAAATGGGAAAAGAGTTCCACCTACGCCAATCCCCCTACGCCAAAGGCTATGGCGGACAGGCGGGAGCGGGGCAGCCTGCGTGGCGTGAGCGTGGGAAAAGAATAAACGGCGGGGGTGTCCCCGTGTCGTGGCACGGGGCAGGCTCTGGTCGGGAGCAAAGCGACCAACAGCCTGCCCCGTACTAGATACGGGGGCGACAAGAATAAAGAATTACACTTGACACCAAGACATATATAAAATAATTAAACAAACGTTCATTTAATAAACGGAGATAGGTTTGGCACGGTTAGCTGGTTCAGATGGCAAAGTAACTGCAAAGGCGATACTTATGCATAGTCGTGCGCTTATTGCTAAACATGGTTATGCTGCCGTTTCGATGCGTATGATTGCTGAGGCGGTTGGTGTGCAGGCTGGGGCGCTTTATCAATATCATGCTACTAAACAGCAGTTGTTGGTTTGTTTAATGCGTACTCATATGCAAGAATTATTAGAGGCGTGGAGAGAACAGGCGGTTGCTAGTGATAGTCCCACTCAGGCGTTGGATCGTTTTGTGCATTTTCATATTCGTTATAATATAATTCGTCCCGATGAAATTTTTATCGCCTATATGGAATTGCGCTCACTTGAGCCAGAGGGCTTTGAGCAAATTGAAAAATTGCGTCGTGAATATGAGGGGGTTCTCAAGACAATAATTTCAAATGGAATAAAGCTTAGAAAATTTAATTGTCAAGATGCCCATGTTGCGGCTATGGCTATTTTGGCAATGCTTATTGGTGTCAATACTTGGTATCGATCTAGCGGTCGTCTTTCGCAATCTAAAATTGAAGATATGTACGCAAAAATGATTTTACAAAGTGTTGGGTGCACTGAAAACATAGAAAATATTGAAATGTTGAACTGGAGAGATAAATGAAAATATTAGTGCCTATTAAGCGGGTCATAGATTATAAAGTAAAAATCAATGTGAAACCTGATGGCTCAGGCGTTCAGTTAGACAATGTTAAAATGTCAATGAACCCATTTGATGAAAACTCCCTAGAAGAAGCAATAAAATTACGTGAAGCAGGAAAAGCTGATGAAATTATTGTGGTTTCTATTGGCTGTGCAAAGGTAGCTGAAACGCTTCGTGCTGGTTTAGCGATGGGGGCTGATCGAGCGATTTTGGTGCAGAGCGAGGAAATATTAGAGCCTTTGGCGGTGGCTAAAATTTTGAAAATAATTGCTAAAGAAGAAAAGCCTGATCTTATCATTCTTGGCAAGCAAGCAATAGATGATGATAATAATCAAACTGGGCAAATGCTTGCGGCAATGCTCAATTATGCGCAAGCAACTTTCGCCTATAAGTTGGAGCTTAATGATGATAGCGCTAATGTTACTCGTGAGGTAGATGGTGGTTTGCAAACAATAAATATAAAATTGCCAGCGATTATAACTACGGATTTACGCATAAATAAACCACGTTTTACTAGCTTGCCAAATATTATAAAGGCCAAGAAAAAGCCGCTTGAGATAAAGCCCATTGCAGATTTTGATGTTGATATTAGCCCTCGTCTTAAAATCTTAAAGACTGAAGAGCCACCAGTTCGCACGGCTGGTATTATTGTCGGAACGGTTGCCGAGCTTGTTGAAAAATTAAAAGCTAAATCTTTAGTTTAATAAAAGGAAAAATCATGACAACTCTTGTTTTAGCAGAACATAATAATGTTGAACTATCGATAGAAACGGCCAAAGCGCTAGATGCGGCTACTCAACTAGGCGGTGAAATTCATGTGCTTGTTGCAGGGTTTAATGCAATGGCTGTGGCAAAACAGGCCACAAAATTAGACAATGTTACAAAGGTTATTTTGGCACAAAGCCAAGAATTAGAGCATTGTTTGGCAGAACCTGTTGCAGCATTGATAATGTCATTAGCAGATAATTATAATATGTTCATATCTTGCGCCTCATCAAATGGCAAAAACATCATGCCCCGTGTTGCAGCTTTATTGGACGTGATGCAAATATCTGAAATAATTGAAGTGTTAAGCCCTGATAGTTTCAAGCGTCCCATTTATGCTGGCAATGCAATTTTAAGCGTGCAATCGCTTGATGAAAAGAAAGTCATAACGGTGCGTACTTCTTCGTTTTCGTCTGTTGGCACTAGCAATGATGCACCTGTTGAAGAAATTGCTGAGCCTAGTGAAATTGGTCTTTCTAGCTTTGTTAATGCTCAATATTCAGACAGTGCCCGCCCTGATTTAACAGCGGCTAAAATTGTCATATCAGGTGGGCGAGCTTTTGGCTCAGCTGAAAAATTTA
>JAJRPR010000021.1 GCA_024280655.1 Alphaproteobacteria bacterium
ATCAAGACGCTCACGAATAGCGCCAATCCGCCCATCCATCATATCACTAGGGGCAATTCCATCTGCTCCAGCATTGGCATAAGCCAGAGCATAATTGCTAAGAGCCTCTAAGGAGGCTCTTAAATCAATCTTGTCCCTTTGATCTTTTTGAAACAGACAGCAATGTCCATCAGGAGAGCTAGAACAAAGGCAAGTATCGACCCAAAGATGAAGATCAGCGCCAAATCTTTCTTTTATTTTACGAATGGCTTTTTCCCCTGCCTGTGCGCTAATGCCTTTATTTTTTGGTACATTAAAAAGCATGAAATGACGCACACCTTGATTTAAGTCATTTTCTATTTGCTTTAGTGCTGCATTAATCCCCATGCGATTATTACCAACAAGGCTAGGGATTTCTTCTTCTCCGATTAAGCCCTCAATAACAAATAGCGGCTGAATAAGTTTTGAAATAGTTAGCCCATCTTGAGCCAATAATTCACGAATGTGCGCATTGGCTCTATTGCGCATTAAATGTTTCATTATCTATCTCCTCAAGCCAGTCCTGCTCATTGATGAATGCGGTGATATTAGCATCTTTGCCAAGAATTTGTTTGATTATATTATAGGTCTGTCCCAAACCGCAGGCATGGTTTTTATCTCTGATTTTTGGCTCTAATTCAAGTGCCCTCTTAAAGGCTGAGCTTGAGCGCCAATAAAAATATGTTTCATCATTAATGTTTAGCGATTTAAGATTGGGGATTAATTTATATGTGCCAATAGCAGGAGTGGAGGGGCTATTTGCATGAGTTAATGTAAGCCACTTAGGCGACTTGCCTAGCAAGATTTTAATTTTCCTATCCATAGAGGAGCCAAGATTATCATCTACTCCATTTACCCAAATATTTTTTTCCGCCAGTTTAAACCAACTTGCTACACCGCCTGCCCAAACTACTTGATGCTTTATTGCTGCTAGATATTCATCAGGAATATGTGAGCTTGCTAATAATAAAACATCAGAAGCCGTCATTTTTTCTAAATCATCTGCACTTAGTGAAATTGCTTCTCTTGAAAAAAGATCACTCAAATTTTTTGGGTTAAAAATATCCTTTGAAGCGATATTTTTAGATAATTGCTTAGTGTGTATCAGGTTAAATTGCTTGAGTGTTCTGCCCTCATCAGTTTCCCCACTAACAGAAATTATTTTACCCCTGCTAATGCTCTTTACCCAGACACCGATTTTTGATGACAGCCGCTACCATAAGAGTTTAGGATTTTACGCTCTTCTTCAACATCATCAAAAGTCTGCTTGCAATTAATTGCTTCAAGAAGCTCGCTTAAATCTTTGCGATTTTTAGCAATTTCAACTACTATAGCCCCTTGCGCTGCCGCAGGGGGGTTGGCGCTTGTAGGCAAAACCATCCAACTACATTGTTCAATCACAGAGCGGATAGATAAAGCAGATTGTTCAAAATTATCACTTTGATTGCTGTATTTATTTGCAAGTAATAATCTATCAATGGCAGCTTTTGCAACAATTAGCCCGTCCGCTTCGTGCTTTAACATTTTATCTAGTCGAGTTTGGATATTGCCCCTTACTGAACTAAATTCAACATTATCTAATTTAGCTGGAAAGGCTTTTTTCAAAAAGCTTTTCAGATTATACATGCGTCGAGGCGATGATGATAATAGCTTTAATATCTTGCGGTTTTTTATGCCCTTAAGCGCAGTTTTTTTAACCAACAATAAATCACGATGATCAGCCCTTGGCAAAGTGGCGGCTAAAATAGTTGAGCCATCATTTTTAGTTGGCAAATCCTTCCAAGAATGCACAACCATATCAACACGGCCTTGCACTAAGTCGTTGCGGAAATCTTTTGTAAAAACTCCCTGACTTGGCATTTTCCAAAGCGGATCATCTTGATTTTCATCACCAAGCGAAGAGCGGAATTGATATTCAATTTCAATATCAGAGTTGTTCTCTTTTAAGGCATTTCCAACCATATAGGCTTGAATACGAGCGAGGTCACTTTTTCGGCAAGCAATTATTAGGCGCATATATCTTCCCAAGCAAAAGGTCTAAAATGATGAGCAAAAACTAATGCGTCCCAAAAACTAATGCGTCCCAAAAATTAATGAGTCCAAGGAGTTTTTCTAGTAGAGCTAAAGTTCTCAGGATAAGAAACACGCTTTGGGGTTGCCACATGCTCAATTTCCACACGATAATCTAAGCCCTGTTTTTTTGCATAGGCTACGGCCTGTTCTTTATTTTCAAAAGAAAGCTGGATTTGTGCCTGCATGTCAGAAGTAGAACTATATCCCATAAGCGGTTCAATTTCACGCTTTGTTGCAGGGTCAAATTCTAAAATCCATTGATTACTATTACCCTTGCCAGATTGCATTGGGTTTGGGGAGGGGCGATAAATCCTTGCACTCATAAGCTTCTCCTAGTTTTTGCGCTTAAATGGTCGGGGCAGCAGGATTCGAACATGCGACCCCTGGTTCCCAAAACCAGTGCTCTACCAAGCTGAGCTATACCCCGAAACCGATTTAAGCGCATGCATGGACTACACATTCTTTTCACTAAGAGCAAGAGTGAAATTATCATAAATAAATTATTTGACCTAAAAGAGAAAAAAATGCACATGATACTATATGAAAAATGAAAAATCGCTCTGGCCATTTGGCTTTAATAAATCAAATTCTCCATATTTTATTGGTGCCGCAATATTGATTCTAGGCCTTTTATTGTTGATTGATGGTTTTGTTACGCTAGGTGTTGATGGTTTGTCAGAACAAATAATAGCGCCTTTTAAGATAATTACTCGTGCGGGCAATTCTGATTGGATATTAATTCCAACATTGTTGGGAACAATAATTGGCCTAATTGCCTCAAAACTTAAAGTTTTTTCTAAAATTAAACAAAAAGCCCATTTAGTTTTTATCTATTCAATATTTATTTTTTCTTCAGTTGCCATTCCGGGTATTATTGCCAACCTGATAAAACGTTCATTAGGTCGTGCCAGACCAGTTAATTTTGAAGAATATGGTATTTTACACTTTCAGCCATTTAGCGATTGGACTTTTCAATCTTTTCCATCGGGTGACACAACAACAATCTTTGCGCTATTTGTAGCACTTACATTTTTATTACCAAAATTTAAGTGGATATTTCTTGTTGGTGCTATTTTGGTCGCACTATCTCGCATCATGGTTGGGGTGCATTTCCCAACAGATATTTTTGGCGGGTTTATACTCGGCACTTTTGGCGCTTATGCAATACGCAATTTCTTTGTGAAAAAGAGTTGGCTAAAGAAAATATCATTCTAGATACGTGCGCAATGCTACATTAGTAAAATTAACACGGATAATGTCACTCTGAACGAAGTGAAGAGTCTTAGGCGGAAAATAAGATCTTTCGCTACCGCTCAAGATGACAATCTTGAAAATTAAAAATGATACATCTTATAATGCTAAATGGCTGCCTTATACCGCTCCAAACCAGCCAATAAATCCCTCTTCAAATCCTCAACATCTTCTAGCCCAACATGAATACGCAACAGATTGCCTGTCACGTTCCATTTAATAGCTGTGCGAATATTTTCTGGCTTGGCTGGCAACACAAGACTTTCATATCCACCCCAAGAATACCCCATGCCAAATAATTCAAGATTATCAACCAAAGCAGCCATTGCTTTATTTGGTGCTTCTTTAAGAACAATAGAAAAGACTGAACCAGAACCAGAAAAATCTCTCTTAAAAATATCATGGTCAGGGTGTGAGGGCAGGGCAGGGTGCAAAACCCGTTTTACTACTTCTTGCTTTTCTAGCCATCTAGCTAATTCAATAGCACTTTGCATTTGCGCCTGCATACGAATAGCTAGAGTTCGCAATCCCCGTGCAACCAAGAACGCATCGTCAGGTGACATACAAGTTCCAGTTAAATAATGTGTTTCTTTAACCTGTTGCCAATGCGCTTCGTTTGCTGAAATAGTGCCGCCCATTACATCGGAATGACCAACAAACATGTTTGTGGCGGCATGAATAACTATATCAGCGCCAAGTTCAAGTGGACGATAAAATAATGGAGTTGCCCAAGAATTATCAATTAAAATTGAAATATTGTGCTTTTTTGCAACTTTCGCAATTAATGGTAAATCCTGTAATTCAAAAGTTAAAGAGCCCGGACTTTCTAAAAATATTACTTTAGTTTTAGCAGTGATTAATGCCTCAATTTCACTGCCAATATTAGGGCCAAAATATCTAGTGCTAATGCCTAATTTTGAAAGTATTTGATTGCAAAATTCTCGTGTTGGATCATAAACGCAATCAGCGACGAGAATTTCATCTCCTGCCTTAAGACAACTAAGCAACGCAAGAGAGATTGCGCTAAGTCCAGATGGTGTAAGTACTGTCCCTGCTGCGTTTTCTAGTTGAGTAACTATTTGCTCAACACTATCCGTTGAAGGGTTGCCAGTACGCCCATAAGCATATCGCTGGCTATGATTTTCTAATTTTTCAAGAGTCTCAAACAAAATTGTTGAGCCTCGTGAAACAGGAACATTTACTAATCCAAAATGTTCAGATGAATGCCGCCCAGTGTGAGAGAGCAGCGTTTTAATTTTGTTGTTGTTTTTATTATGTTTCTTTTTCATAAAATTCGCTTATGGTTAGAACTTCAATATAGGTCTTTTATAGAAAAAGCACAAAAAATGGCAAGAAATAAAAATAAGCTCTTGACCTAGCGCCCCATTATAGAGTTTTGTACAAACACCGATACCGTAATTAATGCGGACGGACTAATTGAGGGTAGTAAAATAATTTGCGCACTCTCGGGTTTTAATAGGGATAGGAAACTAAATATGAAAAATAAAATTGTAACTATTGCTCTTTCAGCTGCAATGGGTCTTATGGCGACAACAGCAATGGCTGGTACGCTAGAAGACGTAGTAGCTAAGGGTTATGTTCAGTGTGGTGTTACAACTGGTGTAGCAGGCTTTGCTCTTCCAGATGCAGACAATAACTGGGCTGGTCTTGATGTTGATTATTGTAAAGCTCTTGCTTCTGCAATTTTTAACGATCCAGATGCTGTTCGTTACACACCACTAAATTCATCAGAGCGCTTTGCTGCTATGTCTTCTGGTGAAGTTGACTTGCTTTCACGTGTTACAACATGGACAATGAGCCGTGATACACAACTTGGCATGAACTTCACAGGCACAATGTTCTATGATGGTCAAGGCTTCATGGTTCGTAAAGATTCAGGCATTACTTCACCAGCAGAACTTTCAGGTGCTGCTGTTTGTATTCAAACTGGTACAACAACTGAGCTAAACGCTGCTGATTATTTTGCTGCAAACAATCTAGATTATAATCCAGTTGTTTTTGTTGATCGTGATGAAGTTGTTAAAGCTTATCAAGATGGACGTTGTGACGTTTACACAACAGACGCTTCTGGTCTTGCTGCAAATCGTTCAGGTTTTGCTGATCCATCAGCTCACGTTATTCTAGATGAAATCATTTCTAAAGAACCTCTAGCTCCAGTGGTTCGTCAAGGCGATGACACATGGTTTAACATTGCTCGTTGGACATATTTCGCACTTGTAAATGCTGAAGAACTTGGTATTACATCTGCAAATGTTGACGAAATGCTTGGTTCAGACAATCCTTCAGTTAAGCGTCTTCTTGGCGTTGAAGGTGACTTTGGTGCATCACTTGGTCTTTCAAAAGACTGGGCTTACCAAATCGTTAAAAATGTTGGTAACTATGGCGAAATCTTTGAGCGCAATGTTGGTGTAAATACTCCACTTGGTCTAGAGCGTGGCGTGAACGCACTTTGGACAAATGGTGGTCTACAATACGCACCACCAATTCGCTAAATACTAAAACTATTTACTCGGCGCTCTTTTTAGGGCGCCGAGTTTTATTATAACCATATATTGTGGTTATCATTTGCTCTGGAAAAATCGAGGGGGTTCCATGGCCGACCTAAGAAACAATCATAACTTAGCGCCAAAACCATCATTTTTTAATGATCCAAAGATTCGTAGTATCTTCTATCAACTCGTTGTGATGGCTGTTATAATTGCGTTTGTGTATGTTGTCGCCACAAATACTGCGGCAAATCTTGCAGCGCAAAATAAATCAACTGGTTTTGATTTCTTTTTACAGCCCGCGAGTTTTGATATAAATTTCACACTCATACCTTTTGATCGCACTTCTTATTATTGGGAAGCCTTTGTCGTTGGTATGTTAAACACTTTGCTAGTCTCGGTAATTGGCGTAATTTTTGCTACATTATTAGGTTTTATGCTTGGTATCGCACGCCTGTCCAATAACTGGATTATTGCAAAATTGGCGATGGTATATGTAGAAATTATTCGCAATATACCGCTACTATTGCAATTATTTTTCTGGTACACTGTTGTTCTTAAAGCTATGCCGGGTGTTAAAAATAGCTTTGAGTGGTTTGGCGGTTTTGTGCTTAATAATCGTGGTTTTTCTTTTCCAAAACCTATGCCAGATGAAACATTTAACTTAGTTTTTATTGCATTTTTTATTGCAGTAATTGGCGCTTTTGCTCTCAAATATTGGGCTAGGAAGCGCCTTGAGCAAACAGGCAATAGGTTTCCTGTTTTTTGGGCTTCAATTGGCTTGCTAATTGCCTTCCCTGTCGTTGTTTGGCTGATTTCCGGTGCTAACCTTGCGTTTGAGACTCCGGAACTTAAAGGCTTTAATTATAAGGGTGGTTTAACATTACCATCAGAATTTTTGGCACTTGTGTTTGGCCTTATTATTTATACTACCGCATTTATTGCTGAGATAGTTCGCTCTGGTATTGTTGCTGTTGACAAGGGGCAAACAGAAGCTGCACAATCGCTTGGTCTAAAAGATGGTGACAGGCTACGTCTTGTTATTATTCCACAGGCTATGCGGGTTATTATTCCACCATTAACTTCACAGTTCTTGAACCTAACCAAAAACTCTTCACTTGCAGCGGCTATTGGTTATCCAGATCTTGTTAGTGTGTTTATGCAAACAACATTAAATCAAACAGGGCGAGCCGTTGAAATCGTGTTTATCACTATGATGGTTTACCTAACATTATCGTTAATAACGTCAGTATTTATGAATTGGTATAATGCTCGCGTTGCGATGGTTGAGAGATAGGAGAAATATTATGGCTAAAAATAATCTCGCCTATGTTCGGACAGAAATAGTTCCAGAATCACCTGCTCCAGATCTTTCTAAGGGCATTATTGGCTGGGTAAAAAACAATCTGTTTTCATCAATTTCAAATAGTATTATGACCATTGTTGGTGCAATGTTCTTAATGTGGGTATTGCCACCAATTTATGGTTTTCTTTTTGGCAACGCAGTTTGGCCGGGTGAAGGTGTAACAGTTGAAGATTGCCGTGCGAAAGGCGCAGGGGCTTGTTGGGCTTATATTGATGATAGAATGACTTTCTTTATCTATGGCTTCTTTCCAAAAGATGCCTATTGGGTAACGCAAGAAGGTTTAATTGCTTCTATAATGACTTATTGGCGTGTTAATCTGGTCTTTGCAGTTGGTACTCTTTTATTAGTGCCATTAATGTGGCCAGATTTGAAATATAAACTATTGAACTCAATTTTGTTCTTTGTTGTCTATCCAGTATTTGTATTCTTCATGCTAACTGGTGGTGTCTTTGGTTTAGAAGAAGTGCCGACAGTTAAGTGGGGAGGGCTAACAGTAACGCTAATCATTGGGTTGGTAGGAATTGTTGTCTCGCTTCCTTTGGGCATTGTTTTGGCGCTTGGACGGCAATCAAAATGCCAATCATTAAAACTTTTTGTATCATGTTCATTGAAGTCTGGCGCGCTGTTCCACTAATTACTGTGCTGTTCATGGCTTCTGTGATGCTACCTTTATTCATGCCAGTTGGTATGACTATTGATAAATTATTGCGTGCATTAGTTGGGGTTTCGCTGTTCTCGGCTGCCTATATGGCCGAAGTTGTTCGTGGAGGATTGCAGGCATTGCCAAAAGGACCATCGGAAGCAGCTGCATCTTTGGGGTTGAATTACTGGAAATCAATGGGTTTCATTATTTTACCGCAAGCGCTAAAGCATGTTATTCCGGGTATCGTGAATAGTTTCATTGCATTATTTAAAGATACTTCACTTGTTGCGATCGTTGGTATTTTTGATTTGTTACGAGCTACGCAAGTCGCAAACCTGAACCTTGATTGGGCTTCAAGTAACCAAGCAATTACTGGATATGTATTTGCTGCCGCGATTTTTTGGGCATTTTGTTTTGGTATGTCACGATATTCCATAATGATGGAACATCGACTTGATACTGGACATAAAAATTAAAAGAGGGATTATTATGACTAAACAAACACAAACGGCAGTTAAAAAGCCTACAGAAGTAGAAGAAAATGCAGGTGTTGCTATCGAAATTACCGGTATGAACAAATGGTTTGGTGATTTTCACGTTCTTCGTGATATTGATCTCAAAGTAATGAAAGGTGAGCGCATTGTTATTGCAGGGCCTTCTGGTTCTGGTAAATCAACGCTAATTCGTTGTATCAATCGCCTTGAAGAACATCAGCAAGGTCATATTATTGTTGATGGCACGGAGCTTACTTCTGATATTAAAAAAATTGATGAGGTTCGTCGAGAAGTTGGTATGGTGTTTCAGCACTTTAACCTATTCCCACATCTCAGCATTTTAGAAAATTGCACCCTTGCTCCAATCTGGGTGCGTGGTGTTCCAAAGGCAGAAGCCGAAGAAACAGCAATGCACTATCTTGAGAGAGTTAAAATTCCTGAGCAAGCGTTAAAATATCCGGGGCAGCTTTCAGGTGGGCAACAACAACGTGTGGCAATCGCTCGCTCACTTTGCATGAATCCGCAAATTATGTTGTTTGATGAGCCAACCTCAGCGCTTGATCCTGAAATGATTAAAGAGGTTCTTGATGTTATGGTTTCATTGGCTGAAGACGGCATGACTATGTTGGTGGTTACGCACGAAATGGGCTTTGCTCGTCAAGTTGCGAACCAAGTGGTGTTTATGGATCAAGGCCAAATTGTTGAGCAAAATAATCCTGAGGATTTCTTTAATAATCCGCAACATGCGCGCACAAAAGAATTTCTTAGTCAGATTTTACATTAAGCTTAGGCTGAAATTCACATCAATAAATTCTTAGCCCCATGGGTCATCATGGGCTAAGAGATCTGCTATAATATCTTATTTTAGTTAGAGAAAATATGAATGCCTAGCTTAGAAAATTTAATGTAATTAGTGTATAATTTAATAATGGTTCTTTACTAAAATTATTGTTACTAGACTTATACTTTAATAGTTAGTTTAACAGGAGTGAAAAACTCTAGTGTTCTAGTAAAAATTTGACTATTAGTGCTTTGGTTGAAGTGTGTTTTATGAGTAAGATAATGCCCAAGATAAAATATCTTAGTAAGTTAAAATATTTTAGCAAGTTGAAATATTTTAGAATTGCAATCATAAATTTGTTTGTTTTATTCTTTATATTGCCAGCTAACGCCATTACTTTAGAAAAAATTCGTGAGCGTGGGTATCTTATTTGTGGGACTAACCAATCTATTTCTGGCTTTTCACAACAAAATGAAAATGGTCTTTGGTCGGGTTTTGATGTTGATATTTGCCGAGCGATTTCAGCCGCAATATTTTTAGACCCCAGCAAAGTAGAATTTCGCCCACTTGCAGGCAATGCTAGGTTTTCACCACTGCAAACTGGCGATATAGATGTCATGGCACGAAATGCCGCTTGGACTATGAAGCGTGATACTTCTTATGGTGTGCGTTATGTTGCTACTTCATTTTTTGATGGCCAGTCTTTTTTAATCAAGCAATCGCTTGGTGTAGTTTCAGTCTATGAATTAGAAAATATTTCGGTTTGTGTGCTTGATGGTAGCGATGATCAAAAAAACATGAGAGAGTTTTTCTTTCAAAACCAAATAAATTATCAAGAAGTTCTTTATGAAGAACGTGAGGATCTTAGTGCGGCATATAATGCTGAGCTTTGCGATGCTGTTTCAGCTTCTGCGTCATATCTTTATGCAATGATGCGAGATTTACCTGAACCTTCGCTTAATCGTATTTTACCAGAAAGAATATCAAAAAGACCATTAGGTCTAGTGGTTCGTGATGGAGACGATGAATGGGCTAATATTGTTCGTTGGATATTTTTCACTTTGGTAAATGCAGAAGAATTAGGCGTTAGCTCGCTTTCGGTTGAATCAATGAATGACATTAGAACTCCCGCAATTAGGCGACTATTAGGACTTGAAGGTGATTTTAGCACAGCACTTGGGCTTGATCCTCAATGGGCGCAAAAAACCATTGTAGCGGTTGGTAATTATGGTGAGATTTATGAGCGCAATTTTGGTCCGCAAAATGGAGTATCATTATCACGTGGATCAAACGCCTTGTGGAGACAGGGCGGCTTATTATTCGCTCCACCAGTTAGATAAATCTTAAGTAACAGGATATTTATTACCTTCCCCCCACTGCGCCCAAGAACCATCATAGAGACTAAGATTATCAATTCCTAATGTTGTTAAGGCTAAATTGAGAATTGGTGCGGTTACTCCAGAGCCACAAGTTGAAATAATTGGTTTTGATAGGTCAATATTTTTTTGCTGAAATAATGTCTTTAATTCTTCTTGCGAGATTAAGCGCCCATCTTTAACTAATTCGCTAAAAGGAAAGCTCTTAGATTTTGGAATATGTCCAGATATAAGGCCCTCTCTTGGCTCAGCAACTTTTCCTAAAAACCTCTCATTTGGGCGCATATCCACTATTTGCTCACCATTTGCAAAGCCATCACTAATAAGTTGCAATATATCCTTTGCGCTATAAATCCACTTATAATTCTCTTTAGCCAAGAATATTTCTTGTTTATTGTTAGTCATCTTATCAGTGACCTGATATCCATCAGCAATCCATTTTGTTAGTCCGCCATCTAAAACAAAGACATTTTTTGCTCCCATAATGGAAAAGTTCCACCAAACACGAGCAGCAGAAAATAACCCCCTCACATCATATATAACAATATTATGCTTTTCACTTATCCCCATTTCACCAACTGCTTGAGCAAAACCCTCTGCGCTAGCAGCCATATGAGGAAGGTCAGTTTCTTTGTCAGCAATTTTATCTATAGCAAAAAAAGTAGCGCCAGCAATATGTTGATCATTAAATTCGCTCAAAGCATTACGCTCAGAATTAGGTAAATACCAAGAAGCATCAATAATGCGCAAATTATCATTGCCTAAAAGTTCAGATAATTGATCTGTAGAAACAAGTGGAGAGCAGGGGAGTTGCATTGAATTTTTCCATAATATTGTTAGAGCATAGGTGATAATAATCTTGCTAACTGTGAAAACACTTTAAACCATAAAGGTCTATTTTTTAAGTCATCTTTTGTTGTTATTTTTGCATTGCTGAAATCTTTTACTAGCATTTCTTCTACATTAGAAATGAAGTTCTTATCGGTAAACCAAAGAGTTACCTCAAAGTTGATAGAAAAAGAGCGATTATCAAAATTAACAGTGCCAATGCCTGCAATTTCATCATCAACTAAAATTATCTTCTGATGCAAAAAGCCTTTTTGATAACGATAGATTGGCACACCATGATTATTCATTTTGTCGGCATGGGCATAGCTAGCCAGCCAGACCAATATATGATCTGCCTTTTCTGGCAATAATATCCGAATATCAACCCCACGCATCGCAGCGGCATAAAGAGCGGTTTGTATATCAATTCCCGGTACAAAATAGGGGCTAACAATCCATAGCTTTTTTCTTGCCCGCCCTATCATTTCAGTAAAAGCAATCGCGCAATCCTCAAGACTGTCCGCAGGGCCAGTTGGCATGACAAGCACTGCCTCATCGCCTCTTTGTTTATTATGTTCAAGCGGATTTAACAGGATTTTTTCACCAGTCGCCCATTCCCAATCCTCACGAAAAACCAAAGCACAAGAAAGCGCCGCAGGGCCTCTCACCTGAACTTGCGTATCACGCCATTCGCCAAAAATAGGGCTTTTACCCATATATTCATCACCAATATTAAAGCCGCCAACCCATGCCTCACAACCATCAATCACCACTATTTTGCGATGATTGCGATAATTAATTCGCATTGGGCCATAAAGGCGCAAAAACTTATGACGCTGGTTAAAAGCAGTAATTTGCACTCCAGCATCCCTTAATCGTTTAATATATTTTTTACTTAGCCTGCTTGAGCCAATATCATCATATATCACCCTAATAATAACCCCTGCTTTTGCTCGCTCAATCAAGCAATCTGCAAGTCTGTTGCCTAAATTATCGTCCCGAATTATATAAAACTGCACCAGAACAAATATCTTTGCCTCAGAAATACTCTTAAACAGTGTGTTAAATGTTTCATTCGGATCTGTAAAAATCTTCGCTTCATTGCCTCCCAAAAAAGGCATTTGCGAAACATGAGTTAAAACAGGCCATTTCTCACTAGCAATTTCATCAGCAATGCCAAGCTCCTTTAGTCTATTAGCTCTGTTTTGCCGCCCGCTAAAAGTTTGCAACGCCGCATAATCATCAAATAATTTCCAGCCAAAAGCTAGATAGATTAAAGCCATAGGAAAGGGGAGAATAGCTAGTGAAAGCAGCCAAGCGATTGAGCCTTGTGCGGTGCGTGAATTCATCAACTCACGAACAGCGCAAACGCCTGCAAGAATATAAAAGAAAAATAAAAACCCCGCTATGATACGAGAATTCTCATAAAAATTAATAAGAGCTTCGCCCAAATCACTAACGCCTCCTAGTTTGAGACTACATTAGCTGATAACTTCAATTAAAGCCACTTAGGAATTGGCAGGCCTTTTGAAGCTAAAAATTCTTTATTATATAATTTACTTTGATAGCGGCTACCATAATCACAAAGCATTGTAACAATCGTGCTACCCTTGCCCAAATCTTTAGCCATTTTAACCGCACCTGCAATATTGATAGCGCTAGAGCTTCCAAGACACATGCCCTCATGTTCAACCAAATCAAAAATATAGGGTAGGGCTTCTTCATCAGAAATTTGATATGGAAAATCAACTTCTAAACCTTCAAGGTTTTTTGTAATGCGTCCCTGTCCAATTCCCTCAGTAATTGAGTTGCCATCAGATTTAAGTTCGCCATTTTTATAATAATTATAAAGCGCTGCACCATGGGGATCGGCAAGACCAATCTTTATATTGCTATTTTGCTCTTTTAGCGCTTGCGCAACGCCTGCTAAAGTTCCACCCGAGCCAACAGAGCAAATAAAACCATCAATTTTGCCATTTAAATCATTATAAATTTCAGGACCAGTAGTTTCATAATGTGCTTTTTTATTAGCTACATTATCAAATTGATTAGCCCAAATAGCGCCGTTAGGCAGGCTTTCATTTAATTCTTTTGCCAAACGACCTGAATATCGCACAAAATTATCAGGATCAGAATAGGGCTTAGCCTCAACTTCAATCAGCTCCGCTCCCAACAAACGAATAGCGTCCTTTTTTTCTTGAGTTTGGGTTTTTGGAATAACGATAACGCTTTTATATCCCAAAGCATTAGCAACCATGCTTAGACCAATGCCAGTATTACCAGCCGTCCCCTCAACAATCGTCCCACCTGGCTTTAATACCCCGCTTTTTTCAGCCTCTAAAATAATATAAAGCGCCGCACGATCTTTTACGGATTGCCCCGGATTAAGAAATTCAGCCTTACCCAATATTTCACAACCCGTAAGGTCAGAAACCCTATTAAGCCGAATAAGCGGAGTATTTCCAATTGCTTTAATAATATTATTTAGATATGTCATTTTGAATCCAATTTAATCTATGCTCTATTATGCAATATTATCTTTATGATTCCAATGTTTTATTTATGAATTAGAGTGTGCAACTTTTCTTCTAACTCTGAGAAATCACTAAATTTTGCACTATGATAGATCTCATCTATTGGAGCTTTAAGATACCCATCAGTGAATAAAATAAAAGGCACATTTGCATTTTGTGCAGTGCTCGCATCAATTTCGCTATCGCCAACAAAGATAGATTTTTTTGCCCCAAGCTCATTTATGCTGGCAAATAACATCTCAGGGTCAGGCTTGTTAGTTGGTAAACTATCACCACCAATTACCGAGCTAAAATAATTATCAATGTTTAGCTCTTTAATTATTAGCTTTGTAATTGCGTGCGTTTTGTTGGTACAAATGCCAAGCTTGAAGCCCTGTTTATATAGGCTTTCAAGCGTTTTTATTACATTGGGATAAAGAATAGTTTTTACTGTCAAATTTTTTGAATATATATTTTTAAATTGTTCAAGTAAATCCTGATGTGATTTAGTTGAAAATTCTATTTGCCTATGGCGCATGATTCTCTCAACTAGCTTTGGAACACCATTACCAATGAAAGAGCGAATTGTTGTAAATTCAATATCATCATATCCATTTTCTTTAAGCAAAATATTTGCGCTAAAATGAATATCAGGCGCAGAATCAATTAAAGTACCATCAAGATCAAATATAATTGCGCTCATTTTGCCCTGCCTGCTATAGAATGGGAATAGTAAGAAAATGGCTCCCCGGGTAAGACTCGAACTTACGACAAGTCGGTTAACAGCCGACTGCTCTACCAACTGAGCTACCGGGGAACATGTTGGTATGATATTAACGAAAACCCATTTAGCTAATTTCAAACGCTTTGCCAAGCCCTTATCAACACCAAATGCACTAATTTTTATAACTATTATCCATGCGCCTCGAACAATTCAGTAAATCTTGCTTAGTATTAATATTTTGGCATGGGTTTTTATCAAAAAACTCATCAAGTTTGAACTCAAACATTGAATAATTATCTAATAGCTTTCTAA
>JAJRPR010000022.1 GCA_024280655.1 Alphaproteobacteria bacterium
CAAATTGTTGCTTTAGGTTATGAGCCAGAGCTGGTCAAAAAAATTGAAAAAATGATATATTTAGCCGAATATAAACGCAATCAATCAGCACCCGGTGTAAAATTAACAATAAAAGCCTTTGGTCGTGGACGCAAATATCCCATAACAAATGGCTATCGTGATGAAAGCAAAAATAATGATTAAAGTTCGTTTCGCCCCATCTCCAACAGGGCTAATCCATCTAGGAAATGCCAGACCTGCATTGCTTAATTATATGTTTGCCAAAAAAATGATGGTCAATTTATTTTGCGTTTTGATGATACCGATAAAGAACGATCAAAAGAGAAATATGCTAATGCGATAAAACAAGATTTAGCTTGGCTTGGCATTGAGCCAGATTTAATAGTGCGTCAATCAGATAGGTTTGCAAAATATGATGAAGCAAGAGACAAGCTAATAAAGATGGGTAAGCTCTATCCATGTTATGAAACGGGTGATGAATTAGATAGAGCCCGCTCTCGTGCTAGAGCTATGGGGCGACCTCCAATTTACAACAGAGCGGCACTTGAACTTAGCCAAGATGACATAAAAAAATATGAGGACGAGGGGCGTAAACCCCATTGGCGCTATAGGCTAGATGCGAAACCAGTAACATTTGACGATTTAATTCGGGGCGAGCAAGTGGTCAATACGGCCTCCATGTCAGATCCTGTTCTCATTCGTGGCGATGGCTCATATCTTTATACACTGCCCTCAGTGGTTGATGATATTGATTTAGAAATTAGCCATATTATTCGTGGTGAAGATCATGTCAGTAATTCTGGCGTGCAAGTTGAAATCTTTGAAGCCTTGGGCGCAAAATCACCAACCTTTGCGCATCATAATTTACTAACCGATGTTGAAGGCAAAGGGCTATCAAAAAGGCTTGGCTCACTTTCTTTATCTTCATTAAGAGATCAGGGATATGAAGCAATAGCCGTTGCAACAATGGCAACTCTAACTGGAACTTCTGTCTCCATTGAGCCGCTTAAAGATTTAGATGAGTTGGCAGAAAAGTTTGATTTTTCAATTATTTCAAGAGGTCCAGCGCGCTATGACGAAAGCGAACTTGATAGTTTGAACGCTAGAATTTTGCATGTTATGACTTATGAAACAGCAAAATCTCGCCTTGAACAATTTGGAATAGAGGGTGAAAAGCTTTGGTTAGCATTGCGTGAGAACCTGCATAGGTTTTCTGATATTAAAGATTTAGCAAAACTTATTTCTGGCCCCGTTGAGCCAATTATAGCATCTGAGGATAAAGAGTTTATAGAACTTGCAGCAAAAAACCTGCCTAGTGAGCCTTATGATGAAACTAGTTGGGGGCAATGGACATCAAGCCTTAAAAGCCTAAGTGATAGAAAAGGTAAGAGACTTTTTATGCCTCTTCGTCTAGCACTTACAGGGCTTGAACATGGACCCGAACTTAAGTTCCTTCTTCCTCTAATTGGGCGTAAGGAGTGTCTGGCCCGACTATCCTAATTATTTTGCCATTTAGAGTAAAACTCCTTAGTGGTTCATTATCTTTTGGAGTAGCTGATAATCGTATTTCTGGCGCTTCTTCTCCCTCTTGTAAGGGGCGGGGAATAGGTAATGGAATGGTAATAGCCTGAGCAACAATCATTTCTTTTTTGCGGCGAGGATCACGAAGAGGTAAGGGGAAGATAATATCATTAAAACTTATCATTATACGAGATGTTTCGCCTTCTTTAGCTGCAACTAATTGCATAGATCCAAAATTCACATTTCGCTTAATTGAGCAAGATTGAACATATTCATTGCGATAGCGAAAAGCGTTTGGTGTTGATGTGTAGGGCTTGCCAGAAATTGAGATCATATCTTCAGCTCTTTCACCCGGATTGCGGTGATAAAATAATTCAACATCAGCGCCTTTTGCCTCTCTTTTACATTGCCGAGCATCATCTGGAAGATATTCTTCTGTTGTGGAAAAACTTATTGGCCAAAAATACCCATCGCATGAGCGCGCACAAACCGTACGAACGGTTGAGAGGTTAGTATTAGGTTCAAAATCATCATCCGCTTGAATTTCATTTCCATTATTTCCAAATAATATATCAAAAAGCGTTTTTGTAGGTTGATTATTTCGTTGCACACTAGCACTTGATCGAGAATTATTATTTTGATTGTTACATCCACGAGAAGCAATTTGTTGCAAAACTTGTTGTCTTTGCTCTGCTACCATTTGCCCTGTTCCAACAGAGTTTTTTAGTTTTTCAACATTTGAGCGACCCTTTAGGATTTTTCTTGCAACAATGCGGCAAGCTCCAGAAAGCTTTTGCTTTGCATTAAGTTGCGCTTGGCAGCCACCACGAACAAATTTGCTTTCTTGTTGTTTTAAATCCTTAGTTGCAGCTTGTAGTGTTTCATTATTCTTTTTATATGTTCGGTAATCTCGATTTCTATCAAGTGAGCGCAAGGTTTGAGTGAGTTTAGAGCATGAACTAGATTGAGCAAAAGCAATATTGCTTTGCGAAAGCAATGAAATGCTAACAGCTAAAAAAACAACCAGCTTAAGTCCTGATATGATTTTCACTAAAATGCCTCTTATTTTTTGAGTAAACTCTATTAGAATCAAACTCTATTATCACTATTATATAACAAAATTATTATTGTTTCTCTTTATTGCAAGAAAATTTGAATATTGTGTGTCTAATTGTGTTTTTTAATTTTTACTTGCTTTTATTTTTTAACAAAGCCAAACTGCTTTTATGAAGCTCCTGAGCCAAATTTGCATTATTACCTGCATTATTATTCGCTAAATCTGTTAGCGGCGCGGTTTTTCCTTTTCTTTGAACATATCCGAGCCTGCTAATGCTAGACCAGTATTTTGAGGCATAAATGACCATTGATAGTAAAATAAAAATTAAACTTTATAACACGCTTAGCCGTAAGAAGCAGGATTTTGTCCCAATAAAAGCGGATAATGTGCGTCTATATGTCTGTGGACCAACGGTTTATGATTATGCCCATATCGGCAACGCAAGACCAGTAATTGTGTTTGATGTGTTATTTCGCCTGTTGCGTCATGTTTATGGGGAAAAACATGTAACTTACGTGCGTAATATCACCGATGTTGACGATAAAATAAATGCCCGTGCTGCACAAGATTTTCCAAATTTAGAATTAAATGAAGCGATAAAAAGAGTAACGCAAAAAACCACAGATCAATTTCATAAAGATGTAAAGGCGCTTTTGTGCTTAGAGCCAAGTTTTGAGCCAAGAGCTACCGATCATATTGCTGGTATGATAGAAATGATTGAGACTTTGTTAGAAAAAAACCACGCCTATCAGGCTGAGGGCGAGGTGCTTTTTGATATAAGTTCAATGAAAGATTATGGCGCTTTATCCAATAGAAAATTAGATGAGCAAAAGGCTGGCGCACGTATTAAAGTTGATGAGCATAAGAAAAATGCTGGTGATTTTGTCTTATGGAAACTTTCAAGTGAGAGCGAGCCGGGTTGGCAAAGCCCATGGGGCAGGGGGCGTCCGGGTTGGCATCTTGAATGTTCAGTTATGAGCGAGGCATTGCTTGGTAAACAATGTGATATTCATGGCGGCGGACTAGATTTAATTTTCCCGCATCACGAAAATGAAATTGCGCAATCATGCTGTGCGCACGAAAATGATAAAATGGCAAACTATTGGCTTCATAATGGTTTTTTGCAAGTTGAAGGCAAAAAAATGTCTAAATCTGAGGGCAATTTCATCACCATAAATGAATTGCTAGAAAGCGATAAGTTTGGTGGCAAAAAATGGTCAGGAGATATTTTGCGCCTTGCCATGTTAATGACCAATTATAAAGAGCCGATAGATTTTTCTGTTGTCAGGCTGGAGGAAGCGGAAAAGATTCTTGGCAAGTGGAAAAACACAATTCTTGATTTAGGGTTAGTTTTTAATAAAGAAACCCAAAAAGAAATTGAAGAACTAGACCCTTGTTCAAAACTGCTCTATGCGCTCGCTGATGACATGAATATGTCAGGAATTATTTCGCACCTACATCGCCACGCATCGGGTAAAAAGCTCCATAATGCAAACCGTTTATTTGGCTCTTTGCAACTGCTTGGCTTGGTAAGTTTTGCAACCATGCAACAATTCCAACAAGCAAAAGAAAAGCAAAATCAAGATGTTGATGTAGTTTTTATTGAAAAGCAAATTTCTTTGAGACTTCAGGCGCTTAGTGAGAAAAATTGGCAAGAGGCTGATATTATCCGCAATGAATTAGCGACGGCTGGAATTTCTCTTAAAGATGGCAAAGATGAAAAAACTGGCGAACGTATAACTTCTTGGGAGATCAAAAAATGACCGATAAAACTAACAAAAACAAAATAGATGATAAGAATAAAATGCCAAAATGGCTAATTTATACCCTTGTTTCTAAAATTGTTCTGGTGTCACTCATTACAATAATTGTAGTTTTTATTGCGTTGAAATAATTATAACTTCAGGTGGAAGATAAAATGAAAAAACAAAAATTATATCTGTTTGATACGACCCTACGTGATGGAGCGCAAACTACAGGAATTGAATTTTCGCTTGAGGATAAAATTTCTATTACTTCTTTGCTTGAAGAATTAGGCGTTGATTATATTGAGGGCGGATATCCCGGTGCAAATATTGTTGACGATAAGTTTTTTAGCAAAAAACGTACCAAGCAAGCAATTTTTACGGCCTTTGGCATGACAAAGAGGGCAGGGCGCTCAATAGAAAATGATGTCGGCATTAAAGCTCTATTAGAAGCAAAATCAGATGCAATTTGCTTTGTTGCAAAAGCGTGGGACACGCAAGTTGAGCAAGCGCTTGGCATAAGCCAAAAAGAAAATTTAACTTCGATTGAGCAATCAATCAAAGCAACGATTAATGCAGGTAAAGAAGTCATGCTAGATTGCGAGCATTTTTTTGATGGTTATAAAGCAAACCCAAATTATGCAAAATCTTGCATCAAAACAGCGCTTGATGCTGGTGCTAATTGGGTGGTGCTTTGCGATACAAATGGCGGCACATTACCATTTGAAATAGAGCAAATTGTCAGTGAAATCTTAGATATCTGTCCGGGTGAAAAATTAGGCATTCATGCCCATAATGATACGGGCAACGCCATTGCTAATTCTTTGGCGGCGGTGCGTGCTGGGGTGCGCCAAGTGCAAGGCACATTAGGGGGAATAGGAGAGCGTTGCGGCAATGCAAATCTTATTACGTTAATTCCAACTCTTATGCTCAAAAATGAGTTTTGTGATAGGTTCACTCTATCAATAAATAATGAGCAATTAAAAAAGCTAACCCATATTTCACGTGCATTTGATGATATA
>JAJRPR010000023.1 GCA_024280655.1 Alphaproteobacteria bacterium
AGCCACAAAGTGGCTCTGGACATATAATAACGACAGGCCTAACATGGCTATCGGCGGCATAACGCCAAAACAAAAGCTAGCCATAATGGCTACTTAAAACACTCTACTTATAAACGCCCCTAAATATGGGGGTATTACCATGCTTTAAATGCGCTTCCAAATACAAACCTATATTTGCTATACATTCTGCTATACAAAATGCCAAACGCAATTTCTGTAACTAATTGAAATATAATGATTAAATCAAAATATTTTTTCATATAAGAGGGCTTCCTCTCCGCCAGCTTTCCTGTTAAGTCGTTGATTTAATTGAGTAATTTGAAATTTTATTATGAAACGTTCCTGATCCGCCATTTTTGCCACACAATTTACTATACATTCTGCCGCACAAAATGGCTTTATAGGTAACTAGATGAGCACCATTGAAAGTAAAGAAACATTTCATTTAAGAAAGCTTACTTTTATTAAATAACTTTATAGAAATGCGTGACAGTATTTCTATTAGCTTACATACTAGTTTTATTCATCTAACAGAATTAGTAATTCAAACGATGGCATTTATCATCATAGCATTGCATTTTACTTAAAAAATTAGCATATGCTTATTGTAATTTGATTTCTTATTGAGTCCGTTTATATTTCTCTAAAGCGATGGCACGCTATTAAACGCCCTCTGCCGATAGATTCAATCTTTGGGCGTTGTTTGGCGCATTTGTCTATCGCTATTGGGCAACGAGTGCGAAAAGTGCAACCTGATGGCGGATTAATTGGTGAGGGGATTTCACCCTCTAGGCCTTTAATTGTGCGCTCCCTTGCCTTTATTGGATCAGGAATAGGCACAGCCTTTAATAATGCCTTTGTGTAAGGGTGTCTTGGATCATCATAAAGTTCACCAGAAGGCGCAAGTTCGACCATGCGCCCCAAATAAAGCACCATTATTCTATCGGACACGTGTCTTACCACGCTTAAATCATGGCTAATAAAAATAAGCGTCAGACCAAACTCGTCTTTAATGTCTCTAAGCAAGTTTAAGATTTGCGCTTGCACCGAAACATCAAGTGCTGAAACTGGCTCATCACAGACAATAAGTTTTGGCTCGGTAATTAACGCCCGTGCAATGCCAATTCTTTGTGCTTGTCCGCCAGAAAATTCATGCGGGAAACGAGAAATCATTTCAGGCAATAGCCCAACCGCCTCCATCATTTTTAGCACTTTTTCTTTTCTTTGTTTCTGATTTAACTCAGGCATAAGAGCTCTAAGCGGATCAGAAATTATCTCGCCAACCGTTAGGCGAGGATTTAACGAAGCCAAAGGGTCTTGAAAAATAATTTGCAAATCTTTTCTTTTAGAGCGCATATTGCGCCAGCTTAGCTTAGTTAAATCATCACCAAGCCAAACAACTTGCCCATTATCTGGCTCTAAAAGCTGTAAAATGCAACGCCCCAAAGTTGATTTACCACAACCGCTTTCACCCACAATACCAAGCGTTTCGCCCTTTTTTAGCGAAAAACTAATATCCTCAATGGCTATTAGGGTTTGTTTTTTGGCAAACATTCCACCAGAAATAGGAAAGGTTTTTTTAAGGTTTTTTACTTCAAGCAAAATTTCACTCACCTGCTTTCCTCCTCTTCACTAATTCTCCTTTATAAAAACAGGCATTTGAGCGCCCATTAGCACTTTTGATCAAAGGCGGTGCTTCAACTAAGCAACGATCTAGCTTAAATTCACAACGCGGATTAAAAGCGCAACCACTTGGTAGGTTCTCAAGGCTTGGCGGTAATCCATCAATCGGCTCTAGGCGCATTTCTGGATTATCAACATGCGGAGTTGAGTGCAAAAGACCAAATGTATAGGGGTGGTGTGGTGAATAAAACAATTCATCAACCGTGCCCTTTTCAACCAAGCGCCCAGCATACATAACCATCATGCGATCAGCAATTCCTGCAACTACTCCAAGATCATGGGTTATAAGAATAAGCGCAGTGCCAAAATCTTTGGTTAGCCCCTTAAAAAGCTCAAGCATCTGTGCCTGTACCGTTACATCAAGCGCCGTTGTTGGCTCATCAGCGATTAGGATTTTTGGCTCGGTGGAAAGCGCAATGGCAATCATAACACGTTGACGCATACCACCAGATAATTCATGCGGAAAGCGAGTTATTACCTGCTTTGCATCGGGCAGGCGCCCTGCATCTAACATTCTCACCGATTCAAGAAGTGCTTCAGATTTGCTCATGCCCTTATGTAATGTCAGCACCTCAGTCATTTGATCAGAAATTCGCATACATGGGTTTAGCGACGTCATTGGATCTTGAAACACCATCGAAATCTGATTGCCACGAATTTGATTGAGTTTTTTTCTCTCAAGCCCAATCAGTTCCTGCCCCTCAAACTTTACCGAGCCAGAAGCCACGCCATTTTCTGCTAAAAGGCCAAGTGCCGCTAAAACCGTTTGGCTTTTCCCCGATCCGCTTTCACCAACTATTGCCACAGTTTCCCCAGCACCAATATTAAGAGAAATATCATCAACAGCCTTAACAGAGCCATTAAGGATTGAAAAATTAACACTAAGGTTTTTAATTTCAAGTAAACTCATTTATTGCCCCTTTAGCGATCTTTAGGATCAAGTGCATCACGCAAACCATCACCAATAAAAAAGAAAGAAAACAACCCCGCTACAAAGAACGCCAAGGGAAATAATAATTGCCATAAAGTGCCATAAAGCACCGTGCCAGCCCCTTCAGAAATTAGCGCCCCCCACGAAGTATTTGGCTCTTGCACCCCAAGCCCCAAAAAGGAGATGAAACTCTCGGTGAGAATCATTGCAGGCACTAACAGCGAGGCATAAACAATAACGATGCCTACAAGGTTAGGAATAATGTGCCTGACAATTATGGTAAATTTAGTAGAACCGCCAGCAATAGCAGCTTCAACAAATTCTTTGTTTTTAAGCACCATAGTTTGCCCACGTACAATCCTAGACATATCAAGCCAAGAAATAAGCCCTAGCCCGACAAATAACATAAAGATGGATCGCCCAAAAACCACCAATAAAAGAATAAGCACAAACATATATGGTATCGACATCAAAATATCGACAATTCGCATCATTATATTATCAATACGACCACCAAAATATCCAGCAATAGCACCATAAAGCGTACCTACAATCACCGCAATAAAAGCCCCAACGAAACCCACCATAAGCGATATTTGCGTTCCTTGCGCAACTCGGGCAAAAAGATCTCGCCCCAATGGATCAGCGCCAAAATAATGCCCCCTAGCAAATGAAGGTTTTCCGTCCTCTGCTACAGAGCCCAAAATTGCCCAATCAATTTCTTCATTGCTCCATTTGGTAAAATAAGGAGCTAAAAAAGCAAAAGCCACGATAAGAGTAAGCACGACAAGAGAAATAACAGCGGCTTTATTTTTGAAAAATCTACGCCTTGCATCCGCCCACAAGGAATGGCTTTCACCCATTTCATGGGCGGCTAAATTTTCTGCCATTTGCGCTATTTTTTTTGATCTAATTACCATTTTCCCCCCCCTAATATCTAATCTTGGGGTCAATCCAAGCATAAAGAATATCTACCACCAAATTAAATGCAATCGTGAGAACTCCAATAAGAATTGTTATGCCCATAATGACCGAATAATCTCTATTTAGAGCTGAATTGACGAACATTTGCCCAATACCACCAGTTGAGAAATACATATCAATCACCACCGAGCCAGTTATCATTCCAACAAAAGCAGGGCCAAGATAAGTTATTACTGGCAAAAGAGCAGGCTTAAGCGCATGTTTGAAAATTATTTGTCTGTTTGAAAGCCCTTTGGCTTTGGCGGTGCGAATATAATTAGAATTTAGCACCTCAAGCATAGATGAGCGCATAATGCGAGCAATGCTTGCCATATAAGAAGTTGAAAGCGCAATTATCGGCATTATAAGATATTGCCATTGCCCACCATTCCAGCCACCACCTGGAAGCCAGCCAAGCCAAAGCGTGAAAATTATCACCAAAATTGGTGCCATAACAAAATTGGGCAATACTTGCGCCCCGATTGAAAAGCCAACCGCAAAATAATCAATGATAGAATTATGTTTAATCGCCGCAACAATCCCTAAAGATATTCCAACGCTTACTGCGATAATAAATGACCATATTCCATATTTTAGTGTTACAGGAAAGCCCTGCGCAATGATATCATTTACCGTACGATCTTTATATTTAAAAGACGGACCAAAATCCCCCTTAGTTACTATGCCAACAATATAATTTGTTACCTGTTTATAAAAAGGCTGGTCAAGCCCATATTTTGCCTCAATATTTGCCAAAACTTGCGGTGGCAATGGGCGCTCAGAAGTGAACGGGCCACCTGGTGCTGAATGCATCAGGGTGAACGAAAATACAATTAAAATAAGCAGGGTGGGAATAGCTATCCCTAAGCGCTTTATTATAAATCTAAACATTGTCGAACAATCAATGAAGCTAAAAAAGACCCCGCTCAAATTGAGCGAGGTCTAAATTTAATTTAGCCTACTCGACTTTATAAAGGTCGCGAGAATACCAGTTCTGCTCAACATTTTTAACTGGCCATGAACCGATAATAGATTCATTCATCATATAAACACCAGTATAATGATAAACAGGAATTATAGGCATTTCTTCTGCCATAATTTCTTCAACCCTTGTGTAGTTTGCACTTGGATCTGCCGCAGTTTTTGCATCTGCCATTAGTTTATCAAGTTCAGCATTAGAATATTTGCCGTCATTATAACCAGATGGAGTAGTCATAAGGTCTAGGAAAGTTGATGCTTCGTTATAATCGCCACACCAGCCGCCACGAGCTAGATCAAAATCTTGCTTGCCACGAACTTCAAGGAATACTTTCCATTCTTGGTTAGCCAAAGTTGCTTCAACACCAAGTTTTTGTTTCCACATTTGCGCTGCAACTGTTGCAACTTTTTTGTGTTCTTCTGAGGTGTTATAAAGCAGTTCAAACTTAAGCGGATTATCTTTATTATATCCTGCCGCTTCCATAAGCTCTTTAGCTTTTGCATCACGCTCTGCCTGTGTCATCTGACCGATTGGCACATCTGGTACAGTGAAGTTTGCAGTAGTTCCGGGAGTAAATGTATAGGCTGGGAATTGACCACCCTTAAGCACTTGCTCGGTCACTACATTTCTATCAAGTGCATAGGAGAGCGCTTGACGAACTCTTTCATCCTTAAATGCTTCAGGTCCACTATCAGAGACATTAAAGCTATAATAATAAGAGCAGAGTCTTGGGAAAGAAATCGCCTCATTAGGATTTTCCTTTTTAAGGCGAGGATATTGACCTGCTGGAACTTCTGTTCTGTCAAGCTCACCAGCAAGGTAGCGAATAAGCGCTGCATCTTCATCATTGATAACTAATGCCGTAACTTTGGTAATAACAGTTTCAGCATCATTCCAGTACATAGGATTACGTTCACGCACTGAGCGCTCATTTGGCACATGTTCGGTTAAAACATAAGCACCATTTGAAACAATATTGCCTGGTTTTGTCCACTCGGCACCAAACTCTTCAATCACCTTTTGTGGTGATGGGAAAGTTGAAGCATGAGTTGTCATAGCAGCAAAATACGGCAATGGTGCAGTTAGGTTTACTACCAATGTATAATCATCGGGAGCTGAAACACCAAGTTCACTTGGCTCTTTTTCTCCAGCAATAATTTCCTTGGCATTTTCAAGTGACATTATTTCCATATACCAAGCATAAGCAGATGCAGTTTCAGGATCTGCTAAACGCTGCCAAGCATAAACAAAATCATTAGCAGTAACTGGGTCGCCATTTGACCATTTAGCTTCTTTTCTTAGCTTAAATGTATAAGTGAGATTGCCGTTTGACGCTTCCCAACTCGTCGCAACACCAGGAATAAGATTGCCAAGGGCATCTTGGTTTAACAGGCCTTCAAATATATCGCGAACAATCTCAGAACCTGAAACATCTTCCACAATTTGTGGATCAACCGAAGAATGCTCATCAAGCACACGATAGGTAAATGTTTGGTCAGCGGCTAAATTTGTTCCTGCTGGCACTTTAGCGGCAAGCACTGGGGCAACCAGAAAGGTCGTTCCAATAAGCGCGGCGGTTAGAATTTTGGTAAAAGATTTCATGATATTCCTCCTAAAGTTAACTCAAAAAAAAATATAACTAGAAAACTGCCCTTATTTTAGGGTTAGCTTTCCTTAATATCCACCCTATTACTCTCATTAACCTTTTGGCAAG
>JAJRPR010000225.1 GCA_024280655.1 Alphaproteobacteria bacterium
CAGCAATGACTAGATCTTTATTTATTTTAGACTTTTTATTCCAAGGAATATTAAGCAGCCAATCAAGATAATTGCGCACAACTGTTGCTTCTGCTGACATTGGTGACATTTGCTTGAGCTTTTTGAACTCAGCAAGCGCCTTTGCCTTTGCTTCTTTGCTTAATTTTGTTTTTTCTATTCGTGTCTCAAGCTCTTTAAGATCAGACGAGCTATCATCGCCATCACCCAATTCTTTTTGAATGGCTTTCATTTGCTCATTAAGATAATATTCTCGTTGTGTCTTTTCCATTTGGCGTTTTACACGCCCTCTTATGCGCTTTTCAACTTGCAAAACCCCTATTTCGCTTTCCATCAATTCAAGAATTTCAGCAAACCTATCAGCAACGGATATTTTACTTAACAGCTCTTGTTTTTGAGCAATTTTAATAATTAAATGCGAAGCTATTGTATCAGCTAATTTTGAATAATCATCAATTTGATTAACCGCTGCAACTACCTCTACAGAAATCTTTTTGTTTAATTTAACATAATTTTCGAATTCTCTAAGAGCGGAACGAGCAAAGGCCTTTACTTCAACATTATCATAATTAGGCTCAATAAGGGTGATTGCTTGAGCCTCAAAATAATCATCTACCTGCAAATATTTTTCAACTTTTGCTCTGTTAAGTCCTTCAACAAGTACTTTTACCGTTCCATCAGGCAATTTTAATAATTGCAACACAGAAGCAATCGTTCCAAACTCATTTATATCTTTTGGCTCCGGGTCGTCATCTTGGGCATTTTTTTGAGTAACAACTAAGATATGCTTATCATCTCGCATTACTTCTTCTAATGCTCTAACCGATTTTTCACGCCCAACAAATAGCGGCACAATCATACCCGGAAAAACTACAATATCACGCAAAGGCAATACTGGATAAGCATCTTCACGCCCAACTTCTAAAATATCTTTGTCTAATACAGACATAAATCATCCTTTTTTTATTATCTGCTAAAAAAGCAGATAAAACTCTAGGCACTCGACCTAGGCACTTTTGGCCCAAGTTTTAACTTAACTCTGATAATAGATAGGTTTGTTAATTGATTCTACAAGGTAAAAATAGAAAAACAACGAATTATACCGCAAATAAGGCAAGCTTAAATGCTAAAGATACAACAGATAAAGCCATAGTTAGCATATTTGCTAAAAACTAAAAACCTGCACCCTACAAAACTGCCCTGCAAGCCTAAGCTGCAGGTTCTTTAGTTTTTTTGCTCTCTTCTTCATCTGGTTTTTCTTCGTCTTTTTCCTGCTTTTCTTCATAGATATAAAGTGGACGAATACCATCACCATTAACAACTTCAGCACTGATAACCACTTCTTTTACCCCTTCAAGCCCAGGTAAATCATACATAGTATCTAGCAAAATTGCTTCCATGATTGAACGCAAACCACGTGCGCCCGTTTTACGAAGAATCGCCTTTTCGGCAATCGCCATAAGTGCATCATCATGAAAAGTAAGCTCAACTTCCTCCATATTAAACAGACGTTGATATTGACGAACCAACGCATTTTTTGGCTTAGTAAGAATTTCAATTAATGCATCTTCATCAAGATCCCCAAGGGTTGCAATAACTGGCAAACGACCAATAAATTCAGGAATAAGTCCAAATTTCACCATATCTTCTGGCTCAACTTCAGCAAATAATTCACCAACTTTTCGATCTTCTGCATCTTTTACTTCTGCTGAAAAACCAATAGATGACCCTTCACCACGTGCTGAAATTATCTTTTCTAGACCAGAGAATGCACCGCCAACTATGAATAAGATATTGGTGGTATCAACTTGCAAAAACTCTTGTTGCGGGTGTTTACGCCCACCTTGCGGAGGAACAGAGGCAACTGTACCTTCCATTATTTTTAGCAAAGCTTGTTGCACACCCTCGCCCGATACATCACGGGTGATTGATGGATTATCGCTTTTACGGGAAATCTTATCAACCTCATCGATATAAACGATACCACGCTGGGCTTTTTCTACGTCATAATCAGCCGACTGCAATAGTTTTAATATGATATTTTCAACATCTTCACCAACATAACCAGCCTCTGTAAGCGTCGTTGCATCTGCCATAGTAAAAGGCACATCAATGATGCGAGCTAGCGTTTGCGCTAATAAAGTCTTACCACAACCAGTTGGCCCGATAAGCAGGATATTTGATTTTGAAAGTTCAATATCTTGTTCTTTTGAAGCATGATGCAGGCGCTTATAATGGTTATGCACCGCAACAGAAAGCACACGTTTTGCTTTTGCTTGCCCGATCACATAATCATCAAGAACCTTACAAATTTCAGAGGGAGTTGGCACTCCATCAGAAGATTTCACGCTTGCAGCTTTATTTTCTTCTTTGATGATGTCCATGCACAATTCAACACACTCATCACAGATAAACACGGTAGGCCCTGCAATTAACTTACGAACCTCATGTTGAGATTTACCACAAAATGAGCAATAGAGTGTATTTTTACTGCTATCACCATCTGATTTATCTTTTGACATTACTTACTCCAAAAAAACAATTATTCTAAATATTAGGCTAACCTATAAAAATAAATAAATTCTAAGCGTTTATTTTTAATATTATTACATTCAAGTGTAATATATATTGCAAGTGTAATATATATTGCAGTGTAATATATATTGCAAACATAATACATATTTGTCCTAAATGAGGCAAATATGTATCACACAGATTAGAAACGGGGTTAATTATGAGTAATTAACTTATTCTTCTGGTGCGGCACGCTTTTCATGAATTTGATCTATGATACCAAAATCGATGGCATCTTGTGGTGAGAGGAAATTATCACGCTCAAGAGCTGTTTCAATCGCATCATAATCTTGACCTGTATGTTTCTCATAAATCTGATTGAGACGCTTTTTGATATTTTCTGTTTCACGGGCATGAATCATAATATCAGTTGCTTGCCCCTGATAACCGCCTGATGGTTGGTGCAGCATTACTCTTGAATTTGGCAATGCGCCACGCATGCCTTTTTCACCAGCAGCTAACAAAAGAGAGCCCATAGAAGCCGCCTGCCCCATGCACAATGTTGCAACTGCAGGGCGAATAAATTGCATCGTATCATAAATTGAAAGACCAGAGGTCACTACACCACCCGGAGAATTTATATACATAGATATTTCTTTTTTTGGATTTTCCGATTCCAAGAATAAAAGCTGAGCAACAATAACCGAAGCCATATTGTCTTCGACCTGCCCTGTCACAAAAATAATACGCTCTTTAAGCAAGCGAGAATAAATATCGTAAGAGCGCTCACCTCTATTTGTTTGCTCAACCACCATTGGCACAAGCGTGTTCATGTAAGTATCTATTGGATCTCTCATTTTGGAAGCCTTTTTAATTAACGAATCACATTTAGTTTAGCTGATTGCAACCGATAACGGGTTAACGGGCGGTAAAAGTCATATAGTTATTTCTTTTAATAGTTAAAGATATCATAGCAAATATATAAATTAAATTTCATCTATTTCGATTTGCAGCTTTTTGATAAAGCTAGCCAAACCATTTTGCCTTATCCGTGCCAAACGAGAGGTCTTTAATATATTAGCCACTTCACCTGAGGTTTTCTCTAAATCTTCATTGAGCAAAACATAATCATATTCTGCCCAATGCTCAATTTCTATACGAGCATTTTTTAAGCGCCGCTCTATTACTTCATCACTATCA
>JAJRPR010000226.1 GCA_024280655.1 Alphaproteobacteria bacterium
GCTCTCATTGCATCAGGCCTTTCATTACCCCCAAAGCGCATTACCATAAATCTTGCACCAGCCGATTTACCTAAAGAAGGCTCGCACTATGATTTGCCAATAGCACTTGGTTTAATGGGCGCTATTGGCGCTGTGCCAAGTGATGCTTTTGATAGATATATGGCATTAGGAGAATTAGGTCTTGATGGACAATTAGCTCCTGTTGCTGGCATATTGCCTGCTGCAATGGCTGCCAATGGTCTTGGGCTTGGAATTATTTGCCCTGAAAAATCAGGCCCTGAAGCTGCTTGGGCTGGCGATGATATTGATATTATAGCACCAAAAAGCCTACTTGCTTTAATCAACCACTTAAGCGGCAACCAACTTTGCACTCGCCCACTACCAAAAAAACAACTGGAAGCTTCAGATTTACCTGATCTGTGCGATGTGCGTGGGCAAGAGGTTGCGAGACGAGCGCTTGAAGTTGCGGCAGCTGGTGGGCATAATTTACTTATGGTTGGACCTCCGGGGGCAGGCAAATCTATGCTTGCAGCACGTTTACCCTCGATTATGCCAGCACTTAACCCACGAGAATTACTTGATATTTCTATGATACAATCTATCGCTGGAGAGCTTGGAAGTGGTCAAATTTCTGATAGAAGACCATTTCGAGCCCCCCACCATTCCGCATCAATGGCAGCTTTAGTTGGTGGCGGATTAAAAGTTAGGCCGGGTGAAGTTTCTCTGGCGCATAATGGCATTCTTTTCTTAGATGAATTGCCTGAATTTAACCCCTCAGTATTAGATTCGTTACGTCAACCGCTAGAAAATGGCGAAACCGTTATTGCACGTGCTAATGCTCGAGTTACTTATCCAGCTCGCTTTCAACTTATCGCCGCCATGAACCCTTGTAAATGCGGCATGGCTGGAACACCAGGGCATATTTGCAAGCGAGGTGAGCGTTGCGCCACCGATTATCAAACAAGAATCTCAGGGCCATTTCTTGATAGAATAGACATCAGAATTGATGTGCCTGCTGTTTCAGCCGCTGATATGATCGCCCCAAATAATGCTGAGCCAAGCGCAAATGTTGCATTAAGGGTGAAAAAAGCTCGTGAAATTCAAACAAAACGCTATTTAGAATTAGGAAAAAGCAACCTACATACCAATGCAAGTGCAGGTTCATCACTTATAGAAGAAATAGTTGATCCTGATAAAGAAAGCAAAGCCCTTCTATTACAAGCATCTGAGCGCTTTAATCTTTCAGCACGCTCTTATCATCGTGTGTTAAAAGTCGCTCGCACTCTGGCTGATTTAGCAGGATCAAAAAAAGTTGCTCGCCCTCATATTGCGGAGGCTTTGTCATATAGACTTAATTTTGCATAATTTATATATCTGACGGCATTTATATATCTCACGCTAGTTCGCTTTTTTCCTGCTCACGCCGCTAGGCTATGCTCACGCTCCGATGGGGCGGCGCTAGCGCCGGCGAGCCCAAAGCTCGCTATACTGTTAGATTGAGTGTTAACGTTAGCAGGATTTATCTCATGAGTTTTATATATATCCCTCTAGCAGTATTTATTATCTAAAATACAATATAAATAGTCAGCAAAATTTAACTAACTCATGTCATATTTGTCCAATGAGTAGAGTACAAGCAGATATAGTTGAGTGGTTTGATAATAAGGGATATGGTTTTGCTCGCCAGCCGGGCGGGACAGAGCGTATTTTTGTTCATGCAAAGTCATTAAAGGGTCGTTCTCGCTTAAAGCGTGGTGAACATCTTGAGCTTGAAATAATTACAGGGCGCAATGGCAGACCAGCAGCGCAAAATGTAATAATATTAGATGCGAAACAATTAGCTCAAAATTGCCGCTACATTTAGCTACTGCGGCATTAATATTAATCATGGCGCAATTACTAGTTATTTTAGGCAAAGCTAATATAGGCCTTTTAGCAATTTATGCTATAATGGGACTATTCTCTCTCCTATTATATAGACGAGATAAACAGGCGGCGCTTTTTGGCTGGTGGCGTATTAGAGAATGGCAATTATTAGGCGTTGATTTATTTGGCGGCATAGTTGGCGGCCTACTTGCCCAACATAAATATCGTCACAAAATGTCAAAACAAAGCTATCAAATAAAGACATTATTTATAGTATCATTTCACGCCATTATTTTAAGCCTTATTGGCATGGGTATTATCTAGCATTATTTTATCATCTACATTATAAGCCTTTTAATAGATTCACAGATGCGTGATATTAATATTTAAGGATAGATAATGGCTGAAGATAGATTAATCGTAGCACTTGATTTTTCAACCCGTAAAAAAGCTCAAGAAATTGTAGATATTTTAGGCGATAGCGTGTCTTTTTATAAAATTGGCTATGAATTATTCTATGGTGGTGATGGATTAGAATTAGGAAAAGAGCTAATTAAACAGGGCAAAAAAGTATTTTTTGACCTTAAATTGTTAGACATAGAAAATACAGTTGAAAAAGCGGTTAGTGCTATTGCAAAAACTGGCGCTAGTTTTTTAACCGTTCATGCTTACCCTAAAACTATGGGAGCAGCGGCAAGATCAGCAGCAGGAACAAGCTTAAAAATACTTGGCGTAACAGTGCTTACCTCTCTTGATGATGACGATATGATGAATGCTGGTTATGATAGAGATGTGGCATCTCTTGTTGGGCTTCGTGCCCATCAGGCAAGCCTAGCAAAAATTGGCGGCATTGTTTGCTCGCCGCTTGAAGCTGCAATGGTTAGGACATTAATTGGTGAAGAAATGGCCGTCGTAACTCCGGGAATTCGCCCAAAAGGCGCACAGATTAACGAGCAAAAACGCTCTATGACACCATCAGAAGCACTAAATAATGGCGCAAGCCACATCGTTGTTGGGCGACCAATAACCAATGCTGCTGATCCAAAAAGTGCAGCAGAAAAAATTATTGATGAAATGCAAAATGGTGGTATGCGACTAGCTTAAAATATATTACCCTATAAAAACTGCATTCATGCAACCTATCTGGTGAAACTATATCTGCAATGGAAAATTAACATGGCTGATTTGAAAATAATAGTAGTTGGTGCTTCTGGTCGTATGGGTCGAGCAAATATAATGGGCGTTGTAAATAGCAAAGGCGTGCAACTAATTGGTGCTATTGATCAAAAGGGCGCAAGCGCTATTGGTCAAGATGCAGGCCTAATTGCTGGCCTATCTCCTCTTGATATTAAGGTGAGCGATGATATCGCTCCTCTTTTAGATGACGCAGATGCAATTATTGATTTTTCTGTTCCAAAAGCTAGTATTGCTTTAGCAAAATTAGCAGCAAAACACGCCCTTATTCACATTATCGGCACAACTGGCTTTACTCAAACTGAAGAACAACAATTACAAAATATCGCAAAAGACGGCGCAATAATCGTAAAATCAGGTAATATGTCACTTGGCGTAAATCTTCTTGCTTCTTTAGTTAAAAAAGCAGCCAGCGTTTTAGGCGAAGACTTTGACATTGAAATTGTTGAAATGCACCATAATAAAAAAATAGACGCCCCCTCAGGCACTGCCCTATTGCTTGGTGAAGCGGCAGCTGAAGGACGCAATATTGATTTAGAAAACAATAGCACTAAAGAACGAAGCGGAATTATTGGTGAGCGTGAAGTTGGTACTATTGGGTTTGCAACTTTACGTGGTGGCTCAGTAATTGGTGAACATAGTGTTATTTTGGCTGGTGCTAGCGAGAGGATTGAACTAAGCCACAAGGCAGAAGATAGATCGCTTTTTGCCAATGGCGCAATCAAAGCAGCACTTTGGGCGCAAGATAAAAAAGCAGGCATATATTCAATGAATGATGTGCTTGATATTTAACAATGGAGAATAAAGTGAAAAGAACATTGATTTTAGTACGTCATGGCCAAAGCGAATGGAACATGAAAAACCTTTTTACTGGTTGGAAAAATCCGGGATTGACAAAAAAGGAATAGAAGAAGCTAAAATTGCTGGCAAAGCACTAAAAAAGCTAAATATAAAACCTGACCTATGTTTTACCTCTGCGCTTATTCGTGCCCAAAAAACCCTTGATCTTATGCTCGATGAAATGGACATACAAAACATGACCATTATTCGCAATCAGGCATTAAATGAGCGTGATTATGGCGATTTAGCAGGCCTAAATAAAGATGATGCCCGTAAAAAATGGGGTGATGAGCAAGTGCATATTTGGCGTCGCTCTTTTGATGTACCACCCCCAGGTGGTGAAAGCCTAAAGGACACTGCAAATCGTGTTTTGCCATATTTTGAAACAGAAATTCTGCCAAAAGTTCTATTAGGTGAAACAATATTAGTTGTAGCGCACGGCAATTCTTTACGTGCCTTAGTTATGCAGCTTGAGGGATTAAGCCCTAAAGAAATTGTCAAAAAAGAAATCGCAACGGGCGACCCTATAATTTATCAATTAAATGAAGATGGATCTGTTAAATCGGTGACAAATATCTAATATTTATATCTAAAAAGAAAAACTTAAGCTTTTCTTAGCGCAATTCTTATGTTAACCATTTGTTAACCATAAGATTGTGCTAAATGATAAAACAACTAAAAACCATAGCTATTCTATCTGAAAATGATGCTTTTGCGTCTATTTTGCGCATGATTATTGCTGATAATAATGGTTTACGGGTGCGCATATTTAATAATGAAATGGCATTAGCCAACTATATGAATATTACACCGATTGATTTGCTAATAACTGATTGCGATGAAATTGATTATGCTCAAATTACCACTATTTCATATTTGCAAACTATAGCACAATCACCAGGATATAATTTTGCATCAGGATATAATTTTGCTAGCATTGCTTTATGTAAAAGAGTTCAAAAAAATATTAGATCATTTTGCAAGACAGCAAAAATCGATGAATTGATAATTAAGCCGATGTCCCCTATTTATCTTGAGGAAAGAATTTTGGCTTTATTAAATAGAGAAAACACTCATTTTGCAAAAAATTCATATAAAAATATTGAGCAAAGAAAAACCAATATAAATATACAAAAACCTTTCAGTGGTGATAATGTCATAGCACTTTTTGCTAAAGACAGACCAACAAACCCACTCTCTTATATTGAGTAGAGAATGCCAGCAAATCCAATTTTGGCAAAATCTTTTCGCAACAATTTAGTTGAAAATTATTTTCGTGGCGCTTTTTGCATGGCCAATGATAATGGTGAAATAATTCAACAGTCGGGTGATATAGAGCAATTAATTTTCCCCCATTCAGCAATAAAATCTATGCAGGCATTAGCCCTTTATAAATCTGATGCTATAAATATGTTTAAGCTAAGCGAAAAAGAAATTGCAATTATTTGCGCCTCGCATTTTGCTCAAGATGAGCATTTAAAAATCGTTGAGGATATTTTGCAAAAAATTGACTGCAAAATTTCTGATTTACAATGTGGCGTTCATGCCCCCCTTGGCATCAAGGCACGAAAAGCCTTGTTTGAAAAAGGCGAAAGACCAAATAATTTACATAATGCTTGCTCAGGAAAACATGCAGGCATGTTAGCGGTTGCAAAAGCAATTAATGCTCCTATCAAAGATTATCATTTACCCTCGCACCCCGTGCAAAAATTAGTAAAACAATCTATTGAAGAAATTATTCCTGTAAAATTAAACGAAAAATATATTGGTATTGATGGCTGCTCAGTTCCAACTTGTGCTGCCCCGCTCAATTCATTTGCCATTGGCTTTGCAAGAATGTCATCTGGCAAAGATTTTCCAGAGAATATAAAGATCGCTTTGCAAGAAATATTAAATTCAACAACAGGCAATCCATTTTTAATTGGTGGCACTCAATCTATTGATAGTGATTTAATGCAAGCATTTGAAGGGCGTTTAATGTTAAAAATTGGCTCAGATGGAATTTTTTGTGGTGTTTTAAGAGATAGCAATATTGGTTTTTCTCTTAAAATTGATGATGGAAGCCTTGAGGCCGCGCAAGTAGCTATCGCAAATATTTTGCTTAAATATTCTAATCCTTCAGCGATTGAAATAGAGGCATTAAATAATTATAATATCAAAATATTGAAAAATAGACGCAGATTAATTGTCGGCGAATTAGTTGGCGTTTAGGCTTAACTTACAAAATTACCTGCAATAGTATGCACTGGAAATTGCTCGGGATTAATCGCAAGATCACTACCAATATTTTTCGTCCACTCCATTCCCTGAATAGCGGTTGAAGTTGATGAGATTAAATTACCTGTAATATGAGCGGAGCCAACCCCATCAACCACACTAACGGCAATAGCTATTTTTGTGTTTCGCACGATATTTTGTGAAACTAACATATCACGCAAATAAGGCCCCCACCCTGCAACAATTCCAAATCCGGGTACATTTTCAATCACATTAGAATATATAGCAGTGTCAGCTTCTGCATATATGCCCGTTGCTCTAACATCAGGATTTGTTGGAGAAAATTTCCAAATATTGCGCACAATATTGCCTGAAACAATAGCCAAACGCCCACCATAATCAAAATTTGAAACAGATATTCCCAAAGACGCTTCATCAATTAAATTATCACTAATTATCGATCCTGAAAAAGCGAATTCACTGAAAATTGCAACTTCTTGGCATTGCGTGCAAATATTGCCATTAATAATTGTATCTTTGGTTGAATTCACTCTAATTGCAGAAAAAGCACAATCTGCAATAGAATTATCAGCTATAATTACTTCATCTGCCTGATAAAGATTTATGCCATTACCATTTTGCCCACTGCCCGATTCAGAGCCAATTCCTGAAATCTGATTATTAGTAATAATCGAGCCATCTCGTGCGCTTTCATAACGCCAAACAAGAATACCGCCATTTTTACAATCAGTTATTTTGTTTGAGCTAACAAACATGCTGGCACTATCTTGAATATGAATAGCTGCATTTTTTATTTTTGAAATATTACAAAAAGATATTGCCCCCTGACATTTCTCAAGAAAAAACCCGCCCGCCAAACCATCAGTAAGGCTTATTTTTTCAAACATAATATTATTGCAATTAAAAAAATGAATAAGATTTTGTTTTACAATACCAACACCATTAATAGTAATATTTTTTATTGAAATATTCTTTGCGCCATTAGCTGAAAAAACCACCTCATTTTTGAGAGGAATAAAGGTCGTTGCTCCAAATATTCCAGAAATACTTATATTTGAGGGCAATTTTATATTTGAAATAAAATAATTCCCTGCAGGGACAAAAATTTGGAGGCCTAGAATTAGCGCCTCATCTATCAATTTTTGAAAAAGTGCGCTTTGATCTTGTGAGATATTTGGCTTCAAGCCCCTTTCACCAGCATTAAAAAATGCTCCCGATTGCGCAAATGCTTTAATTGGCACAATGAGGCTGGTGGCACTTAAGCCAAATAAGATTTTACGGCGATTAATATTAATTTTTGGTTTTTTCATAATGGCATTAATGACAGAAAACCAGCGCATTTCAAGCAAAGCCTATTAGTTTGATTAACGAGAAATATCAGGGCAGAAGCAATTACCTTAAAATTTTGCCCCTATTCATAATATGTTTTGGATCAAGTGCATTTTTTATTGCTTGCATCATATTTAGCGCCACGGGGTCTTTTACTTGCTTTAATAAATCAGTTTTTAATTGCCCAATACCATGTTCAGCAGAAATTGAGCCATCAAGCTCAATTACAATATCATAAATAGCTTTATGAATTTCATCAGACATGGCCAAAAATTCTTCTGGGTTAGCCCCTTTAGGTTGGCTGAAATTAAAATGAATATTGCCGTCCCCCAAATGACCAAATGGGCAGGGACGAATATTTTTATCAATTTTAGCGATAGCCTCTATGCCCCTTTTTATAAGTTGCGGCACTTTTTGCGGAGCAACAGATACATCATGCTTTATCGAAGCACCCTCTAGACCTTGCGTTTCAGACATTGCTTCTCGTAAATGCCAAAGCTCCTCTCGCTCTGCAACAGATTGTGCATAAATTGTACCGTCAGAAATCTGCTCCTTTTCATAGGCTTTCTCAAGTTCACCCATCAAAATATCATTATTGCCTCTTTCAAAATATGAAATTTCAGCCAAAACATAATAGGGCGAATTATCCTTTATTAGCTCTTTCTCTATCACTTTATGTTTAAGTAAAATATCAATGCCAAAGCGTGGTATAATTTCAAAAGCGCTTAATTTGCTATTTGCTATTTGCTTTATAGTACAAAATAACTCGTATGCCTGTTGCACATTTTCTAGCGCTACTAATGCCGTTTCATTTTCTATTGGCTGCTTAATTAATTTCAAATTTGCCGCAGTAATAATTGCCAGCGTCCCCTCTGAGCCGATCAATAGATTTTTAAGATCATAACCAGAATTATCTTTTTTGAGATATTTAAGCCCATTATATAAAGAGCCATCTGCCATCACCGCTTCAATACCAAGGCATAGTTCACGTGCATTGCCATAGGATAGGGCATGAATACCGCCAGCATTTGTCGCCAAAACGCCACCAATTTGCGCCGAGCCTTTTGAAGCTATCGTTAGCGGAAAAAACATATTATCTTTTGTTACCGATTCATGTAACTGTTGCAAAATCATTCCAGCCTCAACCACAATATTACCAGCCGCAACATCAATCTTGCGCACCCTATTAAGACGAGAAAGCGAGATAATTATTTCATTAGCAAAAAGCGGAACTTGCCCACCAACCAAACCTGTATTGCCTCCTTGCGGCACAAGTACCAATTCATGCTCACTAGCAAAACGCACAATTTTTTGCACATCGCTTACATTTTTTGGCAAGACTATCGCTAACGCTTTTTTATGGAATCTCTTACGAGGCTCATCAAGATAAGCGCCCATTTCCTCTTGCGCAAAAATTATAGAGTTTGCATCAAGAAGATTTCCTAAGGCTTGTTTTATTTGTGCAGTATTTTTTATCATTTTATTAGCTTAAATAGATTGTGCTTATTATCAAAGCAAAACTTGTAAGCATTATATTTGTGTGCCAAAACTCATATAATAATTTCTTTAGATATTAGGAGCAAGAGATGAGTGACGAATTGGTTTTTGGAAAATTAATGCAAGGTAAAAGAGGGCTCATTATGGGGGTCGCCAATAAGCGCTCGATCGCTTATGGCATTGCCAAAGCATTGGTTGCGCAAGGAGCACAGATTGCGCTTTCTTATCAAGGTGAAGTATTAAAACGCCGTGTTGAGCCTTTGGCACAAGAGCTTGGCTGTGATCTAGTTGTTGAATGTGATGTTAGTGATGACAAAGCAATTGATGCGACTTTTGCAAGCATTAAAGAAAAATGGGGCAAGCTAGATTTTGTGGTTCATGCAATCGGATTTTCCAACAAAGAAGAGCTTGAAGGGCGCTATATTGATACAAGTGCAGATAATTTCGCTCTAACCATGAATATTTCAGTTTATTCGCTAACGGCAGTTGCAAAACGAGCCGAAGAATTAATGACAGATGGCGGCTCAATTCTTACCCTTACATATTATGGCGCAGAAAAAGTAATGCCAAATTATAATGTAATGGGAGTTGCAAAAGCGGCACTTGAATGTTCGGTAAAATATCTGGCTGCTGATATGGGTCCAAAAAACATTCGAGTAAATGCAATTTCCGCAGGCCCAATTAAAACTCTTGCTGCCGCTGGAATTGGCGATTTTCGCTTAATGTTACATTGGACAGAGGAGAATGCTCCCCTAAGGCGCAATGTTTCAATAGATGAAGTTGGGCAAAGTGCGCTTTATTTCCTCTCTGATATGGCAAGCGGAGTTACGGGTGAAATCCATCATGTTGATAGTGGTTATAATATTTTGGGCATGAAGGTTTTGCAAAAAGATGCAAATTAATAATCTACCAGATATATATTTTATTCGACATGGTGAAACCTCTTGGAATAAAGAAGGTCGCTATCAAGGTCGCACCGATATTGCGCTCAATGATACTGGCTTAAAACAAGCCAAAAACAATGGCATTTTGTTACAACAAATTTTGCAGAAAAAGGGACTAGATCCAAGTGATTTTACTTGGGTATGTTCTCCGCTTTCAAGAACCAAAGCAACAATGGATAATATTCGCTCACAATTCAAAGAAGCTCTGCCAAAAGAAAAAATAGACGAACGTCTAATTGAACTTTCTTTTGGAGTTTGTGAAGGGTTTTTGCACGATGAATTGGTTGAAGAGTTTTCTAAAAGAGGTGAGCGGGGTTCTGATTTTTGGAATTTTCGTGCTAAAGACGCTGAATCTTATCAAGATGCGAGTAAGCGAATAGTTTCATTTATCAATGAAATCGAAAAACCAACAATTATTGTATCGCATGGCGGGGTGGCTCGGGTTTTTCGTCATCTCATTGAAGATCTAAAACAAACAGAGGCCGTAAACTGGGCAACTCCACAGGACGCAATTTTACATTTTTCAAACAATGAAATGCAGCTTTTTAATCAAGATTAAGCCCTCTTATTGCTAAATATTCTCTTAGAGCTTATTAAGGGGATAAATAATTTAAGGTTTATTATGTCATTTAATAGTTTTGGTCATTTATTCAGATTTACCACTTGGGGCGAAAGTCACGGGCCAGCGATTGGCGTGGTAATAGATGGCTGTCCGCCAAATATTGAAATCTCGCCAAAAATTATCCAAGCAGAACTTAATAGGCGTAAACCGGGTCAAAGCCGTTTTACAACTCAACGCCAAGAGCCAGACGAGGTAAAAATTCTTTCAGGTGTATTTGAAGATGAAAATACAGAAGGCCTAAGAACAACTGGCACGCCGATATCTCTTTTGATTGAAAATAAAGACCAAAGATCAAAAGATTATTCCGATATAAAAGATAAATATCGACCGGGGCACGCCGATTATAGCTATCATCAAAAATATGGCATTCGTGATTATCGTGGTGGCGGACGCAGCTCCGCTCGTGAAACAGCGCCTCGAGTTGCCGCTGGTGCTGTAGCTAGGTTAGTTATTCCAGACGTAAAAATTCGAGCTTCCTTAGTGCAAATGGGGAAACATAAAATTGATTATAATAATTTTGATTGGGAAGAGGTAAATAATAATCCGTTTTTTTGTGCCGATAAAGAAGCGGCTAAAAAATGGGAAAATTATCTTGATGGAATACGTAAAAATGGCTCTTCAATAGGCGCAATAATTGAAGTGGTAGCGGAGGGCGTTCCAGCTGGTTGGGGCGCACCAATTTATGGCAAATTAAGCGCTGATTTAGCTTCCGCTATGATGTCTATTAATGCGGTCAAATCGGTTGAAATTGGTGCAGGGATTGATGCGGCATCATTATCGGGCGAAGAAAACGCAGATGAAATGCGAGCAGGGGAAAATGCTCCCTATTTCACTTCAAATCATTCGGGTGGAATTTTGGGCGGTATATCAAACGGTGATGCTATTGTAATTCGCTTTGCCGTGAAGCCAACTTCTTCAATTCTTAATGAGCGTGATACTGTAACAACCGACAATGAAAACACAAAAATAATTACCAAAGGCCGCCATGACCCTTGTGTTGGCATTCGTGCTGTGCCGATTGGCGAAGCTATGATGGCATTAGTTTTGGCGGATCATTTTTTGCGGCATCGTGGACAGGTAGGACGTGATGGAGCGTTTGGGTTTGAGAAATAAAATAGGCTAGCTATTCTCATCTTCAAAATTTGTTACCCCTGTTGGAGCGCCATCTTTATTAAGCGAGATTTTTTCAATCCGAGCTTCTGCTTTTTTCAATAGGCTTTCGCAATGAGATTTTAGCGCCTCACCACGCTCATAAATAGAGATTGATTGCTCAAGCGGCGCTTGCCCACTTTCAAGTTTGCCAACAATAGTTTCAAGCTCGCTTAAAGCTTGCTCAAAACTCATATCTTTTATTTCATCAACCATAAAACCCTCTTAAAATCTATTCCGATATGCCAGTATTGAGCATATTTACGTGTTTAATAGAACCATCTGCCAAAGCGTTTAGATCATATCCACCCTCAAGCATTGATATTATTCGATTATTACAATATTTATCAGCAATATCCATGAGTTTTCCTGTTATCCAAGCAAAATCTTCTGGTTGCCAGTTTAATCCAGCAAGAGGATCTCTTTTATCTGCATCAAAACCTGCCGAAATGAGTATTATATCAGGTGAAAAATTTTCTAATGCTGGAAATATACGACTTTCATAAGCTTCACGCATTGCCACCCCGTTTGATCCTTCCTCAAGCGGACAATTTACAATATTTCCAACTCCCTCCTCTTCTAATTTGCCAGTACCAGGAAAAATATCCATTTGATGGCTTGAGGCATAAAACACATTTTTATCTTGCTTAAAAATATCC
>JAJRPR010000227.1 GCA_024280655.1 Alphaproteobacteria bacterium
GTTTTTAGTGCATGTTGCTGCTTAAAAGATAGTTTCTTTTTTTTGTTTGCTGTTGCACTTTTTTGTTGTTTGGTTTTTTCTTTTGAAGTTTTTTCTTGTGCTTGAAAAGAAGGTTTATTTTTCACTTGCCGCTCATAATCAGAATAACCACCAATATATTTTGTCCAAGTGCTACTGGCAGAAGAAGTGCTACTGGCAGAAGAAGTGCTACTGGCAGAAGAAGTGCTACTGGCAGAAGAAGTGCTACTGGCAGAAGAAGTGCTACTGGCAGAAGAAGTGCTGCTGCCAGTATTAGAAGTGTCTCTATCTTCATAAGCAATGATAGAAGTTGCAACCCTATCTAAAAAATCACGATCATGACTAACAATAATTGCCGTGCCAGAATAATCCGCAATCATTTCTTGCAACAGATCAAGCGTCTCTAAATCTAAATCATTGGTTGGCTCATCAAGCACCAATAGGTTTGAGGGCAGGGAGAGGGTCTTTGCCAAACTTACCCTAGCTCTTTCGCCCCCCGAGAGCTTTTCAAGCGGTGTGCCTGCTTGCTCAGGGCTAAATAAAAAGTCTTTCATATAAGAAATAATATGCCGAGACGTGCCATTTATTTCAATAATATCAGTGCCGCCACCGCTAAGAGCATCTTTTAGAGAAGTCTTAGGGGATAGAGTTGATCGTGTTTGATCGAGCAGGCCTAATTCAATGTTAGAGCCAAGTTTTACTTCTCCGCTATCAGGTTTTATTTCGCCAATAAGCAATTTAACAAGTGTAGTTTTACCAGCACCATTAGGGCCAATTATGCCAACTCTATCGCCACGCATAATGCGAGTTGAAAAATCATTTATTATAGAAATATCACCAAATGATTTAGAAATATTCTTTGCCTCTATAATTATATTACCTGAGGTCTTTGCCGTTGCTGCATTTAATGAAACTTTGCCAATTTGCGCACGTTGGTTTTTGCGCTCTTCTCTTAATGCCGTTAATTCACCCATGCGCCTAACATTGCGCTTTCGCCTTGCCGTCACTCCATAACGAACCCAATGTTCCTCACGCACAATTTTACGTTTTAATTTATGGCGCTCAAGCTCCTCCTCCTCAAAAAACTTTTCACGCCAAACCTCAAACCGATCAAAGCCAAAATTTAATTGATGGGTTTTACCTCTATCAACCCATAAAGTGCTTGAAGAAAGATCAGATAAAAACCTTCTATCATGACTAATGATCACCAGCGCTGCTTTGAGGTTTTTAAGCTCTTCTTGCAGCCAAGTAATGGCAGGTAAATCAAGATGATTTGTTGGCTCATCTAATAATAATATATCAGGATTTGGCGCTAAAACTTTTGCTAAAGCGGCTCGTTTTATTTCACCGCCAGAGAGATTTTTGGTACTTCTGTCATCACTTAAACCAAACTGGTTTAATAAATATTGCGCATAATGTTCATCATCTAATGGGCTTAGTCCTGATTTCACATAATCAAGTAGGGTTTCATATTTACTAAGGTCTGGCTCTTGTTCTAAATAGCATATTGTGGTGCTAGGCTGCATAAACCGCTCGCCCTTATCTGGTTCAACTAGACCAGAAATTATTTTCAAAAGGGTTGATTTACCCGAGCCATTGCGCCCAACAAGTGCTATTTTATCCCCTTTATTTACATAAAGGTCAGCCCCCTCAAGTAGTGCATCACCACCAAAGCTAAGTTCAATATTTTTTAGGGTTAATAAAGGAGATGGCATAAATCGTTCTAGCCTTCAATTTTTTAAAAATTAGCAACCAAGTGCATTACATCTCTTAAATAAGCCAAAAGATTTAGACGGTTTTTACGTATAATCGTATCTTCATCATTAACTAAAACATGCTCAAAAAAATCGTCCACTGGTTTTTGTAAACTAGCCAAAGATTGAATGGCTGCAGAAAAATCATCATTTTTAATATGTGTTTGCACTTTTTTGGCAACATCATCAATAGCATTTTTTAATGCAATTTCTTGCTCAAGAGATAAAAGACTTAAATCCACCTCACCAGAAAAATTACTATTCTCTTTCTTCTCTTCAGCCAATAAAATATTCACCGCACGGCGATAACCAGCCAAAAGATCTATGCCAGTTGGTTTTTCTAACAAGCTTGAAAGCGCATTAACTCGTAAAGTAATTTCAAACATATCATTGCTCAAAGCAGTAATTACCGCATCAACCAAATCATGCCTTGCACCATTATCACGCAACATTACTTTGAGCCTGTCATGGAAAAAACTTAACAGATCAGGCTCAACGTCAAGTTGGAAATCTATTTTATTTTCAACCAAAATTCGAATTATTCCAAGCGCTGCACGGCGAAGCGCAAACGGATCTCTTGAGCCTGTTGGCTTTTCATTAATTGACCAAAAACTATTTAGCAAATCTAATTTATCAGCTAGCGCGACGGCAATAGAAATCAGTTCGGTGGGCACTTCATCACCTGCACCCACTGGCTTATAATGATTTTGAATAGCATTGGCCACACGCTCATCTTCACCTTGCTCAAGCGCATAATAGCGACCCATTAAGCCTTGCAATGATGCAAATTCATTGACCATTTCTGAAACTAGATCAGCTTTAGCAAGATTTGCAGCACGAGCGGTTAAATCTATATCAGCGCCAATTTGCGGAGCGATATTTTTTGCCAAAGAAATTATGCGTTCAACCCGCTCAAATTGCGAGCCAAGTTTGGCATGAAATATCATAGATTTTAGTTTTGGTAATCTGTCCATAAGCTGCGCTTTAAGATCATTTTCATAGAAAAACAATGCGTCCTTAAGCCTTGCAACTATGACACTTTCATTGCCAGCAATAATGATTTTTCCTCCATCATCGGCAATCATATTTGAAACTAATATAAACCTATTCGTTAATTTGCCATTTTCGTTTGTCAGGCAAAAACATTTCTGATTAGCTTTAATCGTTGTGATAATTACTTCTTTTGGCAGGCCTAAAAAATCTTTATCAAAGCTGCCCATCATTGGCACTGGCCATTCAACCAATCCTGCAACTTCTTCTAATAATCTTTTATCAGAAATAACTTTCATGCCCTTAACAAAGCTAAGCTGATTTGCATCTTGTTCAATGATTTGCATGCGCCGATCAATATCAAGAACAACATGCGCATTTTGCAAAGATTGCGCATAATCATCAAAGCGTTTCATTTTAATTGGCTTAGGGCTTAAAAAACGATGGCCATAAGTCTCATCACCTGATTTTATACCATCAATTTCAAATTCTACTATTTCGCTTTCATCAATATCATTGCTAAAAACAGCAACAATAGAGCGCAAAGGACGCACCCAATTTAGCTTGCCATTTCCCCAGCGCATAGATTTTGCCCATGAGAAATTTTTGATGATTTTAGGTATAGTCTCGCTTAGGATTTTTACGGTGCTAAGCCCCTTTTTCTCAATTACAGCAACATAAAACTCACCCTTTTTAGGATCACTTTGAATTGTCGCTTCATTAATTGAGTTAAGACCAGCACCACGCAAAAACCCTGCAATAGCCTGCTCTGGCGCATCAATTTTTGGCCCTTTTTTTTCGATTTTTATATCTGGAGAAGATTTTGGCAAGCCAGTAATAACTAAAGCCAAACGGCGAGGCGTTACAAAACTTTTAGCGCTTTCATAAGTCAAACCTGCATCTACTAGCGCATTAGTCACTAGTTTTTTTAGATCATTGGCAGCTTTGCGCTGAAAACGAGCAGGTATTTCTTCACTAAAAAGTTCAAGTAAGAATTCAGACATTTAATAATCTTTATCATTGTTACAATCATTAAATCACTGACTAACAAGTGCTAATCAAAAAGTCTATTAAGTTTAAGATTTTTAAGCAAAAGAAAACTCACTCTCTTCCCCCTCCCCCTTCGAGGGGAGGGTTGGGGTGGGGGGTATGGAAGAAAAGGGTGGGGGGTATGGAAGAAAAGGGTGGGGGGTATGGAAGAAAAGAGTGGGGGTCAATAGAACTAATAATCAATATTCCAAACTACAAAAATAAAGTCCAGCGAGCAAATATAAACTACCAGCCGCCCCCACCTCCACCACCGCCCCCTCCGCCAGAACTTCCGCCACCAGAAAAACCAGATGAAGAAGAACTCGAAGGTTGCGCCGCAATCATTGAAGCAGACATGCCTGTTGCTAGAGTTGACATAGATTTACTTAGGCTTGAGGAAGAATAAGAAGTGCCGCTTAACCAAGTAGGATTATAGTTATTTGTTGCATCAGAAACAGCATTACGTGCTAATTCGCTTTCAAAATGTTGCGACCATGGTTTTTCAACGCCCAAAGCTACGGCAAATGGTAATATTTTTTCAAATCTCTTAACACTCATTTCTGGCTCATCA
>JAJRPR010000024.1 GCA_024280655.1 Alphaproteobacteria bacterium
TATTCATGATAGTTTTCCTTTTTGTTGGTTTATAATTTGAATTTGGTAGAAATTGCGGTGAGTTTTGAGCCAATTTAAGCGAGGCGTGTTCAACTGAAGCCACACGTTTTTTCCAGCCACGTCCAAAGGTTGAAAATATTTTCAGCCGCCGCAAAAATTTCAATCTTGCGCTACAAAGATTTTGAATGATTTTTTTTGCCCCAATCAAAGCAATTTGCCTATTGATTGCCGCCAAAGTTATTACGCCAACAATACCATCTTGGCGCACCTTAACTTGTCCCTGCAACATTTTAACTGCCCTAAAGCTCCCACTATTCACCGCAAAATCAAACAGAGCTAAATCAAGCCCACTAGGTAATTTATTGCCATTTACACGATCCCAATATTGCGCCTTATAAATTCTTTTCGCTTCACTTTTCTTGAGGTTTTTCACATCACTCTTAGGCAATTTTTGATAGGGTTTCACCCCTCGCCATCTAGCCAAAGTGCGCCGAGTAATTCCCATATTAGTAGCACCACCGGGATCTTTTTTATGATCCACATAACCACCCTCATGCTTAAAGATTTCCGCTACAGCGAAATTAAAATTCTTTGTAACCATTTTTATAAATCCTTTATGAGGAGAAAGCGCCGTCAGCAAAATGACCAGCACCAAGCGTTGCGCTAATTTGCGCCACTTCAAAATTAAAATTATTTGGCAGTAAGCCAAAATCTACTATTTGATTTGCTGAGGAATAGATAAAAGAACTACTGCTGCTTTCAAGCGAGCGAACAATATTAGCCCCATCATAAATATCTATTTGATAATTTTCTGGAACAAGCTCAAGCGGCACTTCACTAAGCGCCCAACTATCGCCATTGAGGCGAGTGCGCCGCACCCAAGAAATATTTACATCATCATTTTGCGCATCTCTTTTAGCGCTCAAATGAACAGGATTAAGCGGCTTTGCAGGGTCAAGATTTATATCAATATTCAACTCAACCCCTTGCGCATCATTTGCACCAGCAAAGGCGGTAGCCACAATATTTGTGCCAAGCATATCTGGAGTTACGTCAACAAATAACACATTTTGATCTAATAAAATAACCTGATTGCCAGCAGAAATTGAGCTGTTCGAGCTATCAGTACCACCAAGCCCTCTAAGTAATTTCGTTAGCGTATAATTGTTGCTAGAAACAAGCTCCGCTTCAACAAAGCCAATTATTTCCCACGTGCCATCATCACGTTCAACAGCCAAACGATTATTATTCGCCATTACGCTAATTTCAGATGCGCTAGATAAATGACCCGAATAGAGCTCAATTTTTAGGCTAGCTGCATTATCCCAAAGAGAAGAACCACTTGCAAAAATAGTTTCACTAACCACTCCAATAGTTGCAGAATTAGTAAGCCTAGCTAACTCAATATCTGTATCTTGTTCCTTAATAATAATATCGCCCGTCCAAGGATCGCTCAATGCACCAAACAATAATCTCGAAATAGAGTTTTCACTTGATTTTGACGGCAAGTGAGCGGCGATAACTAAAGGCTCACCAACAATAGGAATGGCGCTAAAGTTCGTGCTAATTTCTGTTTCTGAATTTGTGTAAGCTGGTTGAAAAAACGTTGCACGAGCACTAATTTTGCGCATATTTCCATCACGAATTTCATTAATAACAAAAGGGCCATTTGCTTGTCCCTCGATTTCAACAATATCGCCAACTTCAAGCGCCAAAAACGAGTTCGGCAAAGCAAATTCAACAATATCATCAGAAACATTCAATCGTGTAAGCGCATTTTGCGCCGCTTTGCTTGTATTGGCAGAACTCATTACAAGACCAGAATTTAGCGAAGCTATTGCTTCCCCCTTTAATGAAATAGCGCTAATTGTTGAACTAGAATATGCATATTGCCTCTCATAATGAGTAAGCGCTAATTGCCCAATAATTTGGCTAGAATCTGGCTGCTTTCTAGAAATAATCTCACCCTCATTTTGAGCTAAATTATTACCACTAATATTTGCCGCAATTAAATTAGAAATCCTGCTTACTTTTAGGCCTGTTTCTTTATCAAATATTTCTAAACTTGCAGCATCAAGAATTGAAGAGATAGCATTACGTAAAGAAGTAATATTAGCAATTTGCGCACCCTCAATAAAAACATCACCATCAATTATATCTGTAATATCAACATTATAATCTTTTGCCATTGCCTTAATAAGTTCAGCCGCACCCATTGCTCCCAAACGACCCGTCAGCCAATGCCCTGTTTTATAATTATTGCCATCAGACCAAATGTTCAAAAATTTAGGAAAAGCTGGAAAGGGGCGAGCGTCCCACGTCCAGATATAAATACGATCTGGATCAAGCATATTAGCGCCATAGACACTAGAAATAGGATTGTTATCTATATCAAAATCAGGCGAACTTGGCTGCCAATATGAATGATATGCTCTTAAATGTTGACGCTGCTGAATTGGATCTGGCGCACCAGATGAAAAATAGGGTAACGCATTTTCAACAGATTTTGGATCAGCAAAAGCATTAGGTCGATTGCTGCCCTTATCAACTGCGCCACAACCAAGTTCAGTTAACCAAAATGGCTTGCTTTGGGGTATCCATGCACTTGGCAAAGCACTGCGCACCCCACCAATTCGATTGTGATGAGCATTTGACCACCAATTATAAAGATCTTTATAACGCCAAATCCAAGGCTCATTATAAGCGCCATCGCTTATAGGAGAGCGATTGCCTGCTTCCCTGTCAGCACTAGAAGCATAATAAAAATCATAGCCCTCGCCCCCTGCAATATTAGATTTAAGATAATCTAATTCATATGGAGAAGAAGCAATTTGCGCATCGGCATGAGCATTGCCATCACGCCAATCAGAAATCGGCATGTAATTATCAATACCAATAGCATCAATATTTGGGCTGGCCCAAACGGGGTCAAGATGAAAATATTTATCTCCCGTTCCATCACTTGGCTGATAGCCAGAATATTCAGACCAATCGGCAGCATAAGTAACTTTTGTATTTGCCCCGACAATAGATTTAACATCTGCAGCCAAATTTACCAAATCATCAACAAAGGGAAATTGCTCTTGGGAGCTACGTAAAAAACTCATCTGTTTCATTTCAGAACCAATGATAAAAGCGTTAACTCCACCTGCTAATTGCATTAATTTTGCATAATGCAAAATCATACGCCGATAACCCCAATCAGTTGGACCAGAATAATTTACAGTTTGCCCAGATGCAGAAAAATGCGCAACATTAGCATTGCCATTAAAGGCATTAATTTGAGGAATTATTGCCGCGCTTTTATCGGGCGAACCAGCAACACCAATCGCAGGATTACAGGTTATTCGCCCACGCCAAGGATATGCAGATTGCCCAATATTTTGCGTATAAGGATCGGTTAGAGAATTATTGCTAGAAATATCCATCATCATTAGCGGATAGAGTGTAACTTTTAGCCCACGTGATTTCAGATCAGCAATCGCAGCTAAAACTGAATTATCAGAAGGCGTGCCGCCATATGCTGGAGCATTATTAATATATGTTACTGTTGGTACTTGCTGCCTTGAAAGTCCGTTCACCCGCCAAGTGGTATTTTTAATATTTCTATTAGAACTTTCAACTCGAGGTTGAATTTTACATGAACCACAGCGCAAATCATCGCCAAACCAAGAAACAATAAGTGCCACATGCTCTAAATTAGGGCAAAGCGCTACTAATTCATCAATCGATATCGTCCAATTTGATGTTTGCCCAACGACATGCGCATTTTCACTAACTACTTTACCAGGTGAAATAATTTGCACACGAGGCACTGGATCATAGCCAAACTCAGTCGCACCAGGAATTACAGTTATAGCACGAATGGATTGCTCAAGATCACCAACCGATCGACATAATTCAACTGAAATATTAGGAATGCGATTGCCAAATTGCTCAAGTGGCAGACGCTCAAAAACTATATAACAAATATTGCGATAGGCTGGTGTTTTATTCGCTCCTTGCTTGGCAGTAATTAAACTATCAGGTAATTGAGAATTTGTTCCTCTATAAAAACGAATATTAAGGCCGTTTGTATCAAGCAATTCACCATCAGCCCAAATATTTCCAAGATAAGATACTTCGCCTTCGCAAAAGGAAACCGCACAATTTGCAACAATTAGATCTTCTTTCTTAGCTGAAGGACTAGTGCCCTTTGCACCCGATGATTGCCCAACAATTCTTTCAAGTTCTGTCGCCCAGATAATATTACCGCTAACTCTATTCCAGCCATAGATTTTAGCAATGGGCGCACCCTCAGATGAATTTTGCAGGCGAATATCTGGGCCTATTTTTTGCTCAGAGGTTTCACCAAATAAAGCATTATCAACCGCAGATCCAGCGATAGCGCCAAGCGCCCTACCAATGGTTGCGCCAATAGGCCCGCCAATTGCCCCACCGACAAATTGACCTGCTAATGAAAATGCTAATGTTGCCATTATATATTGCTCCATGAAGAAACGCCTCAATATGTTCGGCGCTTTTCTTCAATTAAAAAAATTCTATAAGAGATAATTATTTAGATATTTCTGGAAATTTATAAATTGCGAATATGTGTTTTTTCCAAGCATCACTAAGCGGCGCTTCTACTACACCAATTTGCTCTTGCGCATGGACAAAAATATTATTTGAAATCATTATGGCACAATGTTTTGGCGGCAATGAGCTTATCATCTTAAACAGGATAACATCACCAGTTTGTAGTTCAGTTGTGCTTTTAATAAGATATTTATCAGCTGCCATTTGCAGCGCACCAGCGTTTTTCTTATCACGCCAGCTTGCTCTATAGGGCGGCATTTTAATTGGCTCTTTGCCAAACATTTCTCGCCATACACCACGCAATAATCCAAGACAATCGCACCCTGCACCAATAGTGCTTGCTTGGTGGCGATAGGGCGTACCAATCCATTTAATTGTCGCCTCAACGATATTTTTTTGCTGCATAATCATGTGAATAATGGCTGGCCATTTAATGAATTGCCAGCTTTTGGATAACGCAAAATAAAGTCACTACCAGGAATATGTGGGAAACCTTGAAAATTGATCACATTAGAGAACTTATCTTGGCAAGTTGAAAAATGACGATCACAACCAGCATAAAGATTAAGATTATCACCGACATTAACCCAATCAACAATTGGCTCGCTAAAACTAATCACGCTTTTTGCGCTTTCATTTTTATGTAAAATAATAATATCGCTCTTGCCCTCTCGCTTACCGCTAAGCCAAACAGCTTGGCCAAAGCTAAGCCAATTATTGGCAAAGCCAGAAATAAGAGAGGTCGTAATAGTAAAACTATTATCTAATGTAAGAACTGATACGCTGGTTTTATAGTTTGGATTTTCTATATCTATGCCACAAGCATTTTCGCCTAATCGTGCATTGCAAAA
>JAJRPR010000025.1 GCA_024280655.1 Alphaproteobacteria bacterium
TGTGCTAAGGTTAGTAGCAAGCGTCAATTATTGCAAAAGCTAGCAAATAAAGCACAAGAAGATATTGGTCTTGATAGTGCATTGATTTTTGATAGGTTGGTTGAGCGTGAGCAATTAGGCTCAACTGGTTTAGGTAATGGCATTGCTATTCCTCATGGAAAAATTGAAAATATTTCTAAAGTTTGCGCCGTTTTTGCACGGCTTGAAAAACCAATAGATTTTGATGCTATTGACGATAAGCCCGTTGATTTAGTTATTATGTTATTAGCCCCCATTGGCGCTGGTGCTGATCACCTTAAAGCTCTATCAAAAGTTGCAAGGCTATTTCGCACCGAGCATATTGTTGATCAATTACGCCAAACTAGCGATATGAGTAAGTTACATGAAATTTTAATTGGCCCGCTTGAAAAAATAAATGCCGCTTAAATTTTAGGTTCGCGAGATAACAAGAGATGATTGTTGTCATGTTGAGCGTAGTCGAAACATCTTTCTTTGCTGCTTAAGATCCTTCACTTCGTTCAGGATGACAGGGAGATAAACCTAAACCTTAACCACTACCTCCGATAGAAATGGAATTGCAGGTTGCGCCCCTTGTTTTAGGCAGGCAAGTGATCCTGCAATGCTAGCAATTTGCATAGCCTCCTTTAGAGACTTACCCTGTTCTAACATTGCAGCTAAATAACCACAAAAACTATCCCCCGCCCCAACGCTATCTATCGGTTTAATTTTTAATGCGCTAACTTTTATCAACTCGCCTTTGGCTGTTGCGCCAAGCGCCCCATCAGCGCCAAGCGTTACAATTATAATTTGCTGGTTTGTTTTGGCTAGGGCGCAAAGCTCATACTCAAAACCTCTCTTTAACTCTTGCCCAATAAGTTTTTGCCCAATAAGCTCTTGCCCAATAAGTGCAGCAAATTCTGTTTCATTAGCAATGACAATATCAGCAAGTTTAGCAAGGGTTGTGCTTTTAGCGCTAAAGGGCGCAATATTAAGAATAGTAGTTATTTTGGCATTTTTTGCAGCTTTTAATGCAGTTTCTATAGCTTGTTCAGGGATTTCCTGCGCCAACAACACAATATCGCTTTGATGTATTTCGCTAATCGCTTGAAGCGCCATATCGGGGGAAACAGTACCATTAGCACCAGCTACGACAATAATAGAATTCTCACCATTATCCGCCACGCTAATCATAGCAATGCCAGTGCTTTCATTAGTTTTTTTAACATTACTAAGGTTAATTTCAGCTCTCTTAAGTTCTGCTAGTGCCAATTCAGCATTTTTATCATTACCTACAGCGCCAACCATTGTGACATCCGATCCAGCACGGCTTGCCGCCAATGCCTGATTAGCGCTCTTACCGCCAGCCGCAGTTTTGAACTCCTTGCCAAGCAATGTTTCACCCGCTTGTGGTAAGCGCTTAACATTTACAATCAGATCAAGATTTATTGAGCCAATAACATAGATCATTTAGCTGTTTCTAATTGATAGATAGTTCCACCCAAAGAAATAACATAAAGTTCACCAAAGCCATCAACTGCAAAACTGGCTAATAAACCAACTTCTCCTAAAATATCACTCCAGTCTTTTTCTTGTGAGACATTAGCATTTTCATATTTTAGGCTAAAGATTTTACCAGAGCAAAAATCACCATAAAAATAATAGCCGTGAAGTTCAGGAATTGCTTCGCCCCGATAAACGTACCCGCCTGTAATTGAACAATTTTGCCCAGTTGGATAGGTTTTAATTGGCCAAATCAGGTCTTTTTCTTTACATTTTTTATCAAGCAGACATTGATCTCCCTCGGCGAGCGGCCCGCCAAAATTAGCGCCGCTTGAAGCCGATCCAGCCTCAATTACACTGATTTCTTCTTGTCCTTTTTGCCCAACATCTGCAATATAGAGCAAATCACCATCAAACGAAAATCTCCATGGATTACGCAAGCCATAGACCCATGCCTCTGGTGCTGGCCCATCTATTCGTGGATTATCGGGCGGTATTTTGAACGGTTGTTTGGTTTCAATATCTATTCTTACGATTGTCCCTAAGGCACTATCAAAATCTTGCCCAGTTTTATAAGTATCATTAGCACCGCCGCCATCACCAAACCCGATATATAAATATCCGTCTGGCCCAAAAGCCACCATGCCACCATTATGATTGCCTGCAGGTTGTTTTAAGCGATATATTTCACGAGCAGAACCTTTATCAAAACTCTTAGTTTGTTCATCAAAGCGATACTCCTCAATAACGCTTATCAGCCTGCCCGTGGTATAAGAAACATAAGCCAAACCATTTTCAAGAAAATCAGGATGCAAAGCCAGCCCAAGCATTCCAGCCTCACCAGCATAAGTAACCTGCTCACTTATATCTAAAACATCATATATTTTGCCGTTCTCAGACACAGCAATCACACCATGTTGCTGCACAATAAACAGACGTGCATCACCCTTTGCAGCAGTTGCAAAAAGCGGTGCGCTAAGGTCTTTGGCTATAATGGTGAGTTTGAGATTGTCGTTTTGGGCAAAGCTAGCAGCCGCTGCAAAAATGGCGATGAGTGTTAGGGTAAGGAATGTAATTGCTTTTTTCATCATACTCTCATGTTACTATTAACATTGGTTGCATGGCAAGAATAAGAATTGTGGGGTTAAGATATTTATCCCTCTTACTCCTAAAGGGCTTTAATATTATACACTCAATGTCATTGCGGACTTGATCCGCAATCCAGTTGCACCATCAAACTATACATAGATAGCGGTTTTCTTGCTGCTTTTGCAAAGATAATAATGTTATATTGTGTTTATCTATGGGTATAATGGATGCAATAAATTCACAAACGAAGTGCAACACTATGATAAGGTGTTTGCACAATGAAAAAATATACAAACAGTTCTTGCTTGAATAATGGAGAAAAGAGTCAATGGGCAAAAATTTATCTAGCTTGTAAAGAAAGTTGCTGTTTTTGAATTAAATATTGGAGAAATTAATGACGTTAATTATTGCACGAAAAACCGATTCCTTTTCGTTCATTATAGCAGATACATTTTCTGAAAATGAAATAACTAAAGAAAAACATAGTTGGTATTTAGAACCGTTAATTAAAATAGTCAAAATTGGGAAGTCGTGTGTTGTGGCATTTTCTGGCAACTCAGACTCTGCTAATAAATGCTTATCAGAATGTGAAGAACTTAGTATATCAGAAATCATTAATAAATGCTTGGAATCACACAAGACTAGCCATTCGAAAAGTTCGGTAGTGGATTATGTAGTTTGTGAAATTTCCTCGGGAAATTTTACATTCATAAAAGACGGAAGTGCAAAAAATTCAATCCTTGGATATTTGGGTTCTAAACAAGGGTTTGAAAAATTTCAGAAAACTAAAAACGATGCAGATATAGAAACAAGATACAGCAACTTCTGTGGATTAAAACTAGTGGATGGCGCGCTTGAAGAGGATAATTTACACTATTCAAAATATGTGACAGCATTTGATAGCACGCTAGCACAATCTGACAGTAGTTTTGGGGGCTTCAGTGTAAATTATATAGTTGAAAAAGGTAAGGGGACTTATGGAATGGCTGCAGCAATGGTGCGAGGCCCTTATGAAGAAAACGAGCTGCCAATTGGTGGTGGCGGAATAATTTTTATGCCCCAAGATTCGTATAATGGAGGATATTCGATTTCGTGCTGGGGAACAGATACTGCATTTGCATTTTATTTTCCTCAAGGAAAAATTGGCGGTATTTTTGAGGGTTTTAGTAAAAATGGATTTGAATGTGAAATATTCAAAAAAATTGATGGATATGATTTTACTGACCTTGCAGAAAACAAAAGATGCGGCTGTGGTGGATTAGCTAACTGGAAGTCCTTTAATAATGCCTTATTTAAAGCAAGACAACATTTAGAAGCTGGTGATATAAAGTCCTTAGAAAAGCGCCTTGCTGAAATGAAAGTAGAAATAGAAAATCGATTATCAGCACTGAATGATAGTAAAAAATTTGATATTGAAAATGGTTTTTCACATTATTTTATTTTAATGAATGGGTTCATCGCAAATATTGATTTAATAAATTGTATTTCTTCGTATCTAGATTTTAAAATACAACTAGTAATAAATGACCCCGCTACATCAAACAGGGATTTTTGGGGCAAAGAACAAGTAACTTGGACTTCAATTTTGCAAGAGATGAACTTTCGAATGGGTGTTCCGCACGTCAAGCCATTTGCATGATTTGATAAGCAAAAATGCTACCAAAACCGCCTATTAGATATTGCTCTCCCTGACCCTGGCTTTAGGTGTTTTTCAAACTCAAATGCTTGTTTTTCATTTCTTCATCACCAAAAACGTTTTTTAGCAAATGCCTGACCAGAGCCAGTTTTTAGATAATATTCAAATTCTTTAGCTTTTTGTTTGTCTGCAAAAGCGTGATAACTTATTAATTTCCATGGTTTATATTTTGTGGTGTGTTTGGATTTACCAGAGTTATGATCTGATATTCGTTGCCTTAAATCAGTAGTAAAACCAATATATCGTTGGTTTGGACTTGATTCACTTTGAAGCAGATAAACATAGAACATTTTTGCCTCCAGTCCCCCTACGCCAAGGCTTCGGGCGACACTCCTTCGCTCTAACGGTTTCGTCTGTCTTACTGGCGTAAGCCACCCGAAGGGCGTAAGACTATTAAACTAAGATTGCAGTCCCCCTACGCCAAGGCTTCGGGCGACACTCCTTCGCTCTAACGGTTTCGTCTGTCTTACTGGCGTAAGCCACCCGAAGCCCGAAGGGCGAAGGGTGGTGGAGCCAGACGGGATCGAACCGACGACCTCTTCGCTGCCAGCGAAGCGCTCTCCCAGCTGAGCTATGGCCCCATAGAACCCTAAATATGTTTAGGGTTAATTGTTGCTTAAACTAAAATAAGCGGCATTAAGTTTCATCACCAGTATCAGTTGACACACCAAGGTCAATTTTAGCGTCCTCGTCATCTTCTTCTAAGAAAGTATCTTGCTGGTCGGCATTGACGCTATCATCAACTTCAACATCATCAACATCGGGAATTTCTTCACCAGCATTTTCTTCTTCTTCGGCATCATCAAGTGAGATAATTTCTGGGGCATCACTATCGCTAGATAGTTCACCCTCGTCTTTTACTTTATCAGCTACTTTTGCTTTAACTGGTTTGGGTGCAGGTGCATCTGATACAACAGTAAATTTTTCGCCACATTTAGGGCAAATAATAGGGTCTTTATTTAGATCATAAAATTTAACATCGCACTCTTGGCATTGGCGCTTAGTTCCTCTTTCAACTTTTCCCATTTCATTCCCTATCTTAATAATTAATTTCTTAGTAGCATATGCCTATTGATAAATTTGGATTTAACGTAAAAATATAAACAAATCACTGCTTTGTTAATTCGGATAAATGAATTTTGGCTTTAATGTCAAATCTAAAATATATTTTTTTGCTGATTTTATAAATATTATAGTATTTCCACTTTATTTCATGCTAGATAAAATACTTTATTTTTACCATCTTAAAGCATATTTTTGGAACATATTTTTATGAATATTTCAAACTCAAAATTACAACCAGTAATTGTTATAGCAAATAAATCTGCGCTATTAGGAGAAATTATTTTACCGGGAGATAAATCTATTTCCCATCGCTCGCTTATGTTTGGCGCTATAGCCTTTGGCACAACAAAAGTTGCTGGTCTGCTTGAGGGCGAAGATGTGCTGGCAACTGCCAATGCTATGAGTGCGCTTGGTGCAAAAATTACCAAAATTGATAATATTCATCATATTGAGGGGGTTGGTGATAAAGGCCTTAGCAAAAGCCAAGAGATAATAGATTTTGGCAATGCTGGCACTGGCGTGAGATTATGTATGGGGCTGGTTAGCGCTTATGATTTTAGTACCAAATTTAGCGGCGATGCTTCTCTTAGTTCAAGACCAATGGGGCGAGTGCTTGATCCACTTAAAGCTATTGGGGTTGAGGTTTTAGAGGATAATGGAGGAAAATTGCCAATTACTATTCGTGGCGCAAAACAGCTTGAGCCAATAAATTATCAAGTTCCAATGGCATCAGCGCAAGTTAAATCAGCAGTTTTATTGGCTGGCTTAAATTCTAAACACAAAACCATAGTAATAGAAAAAATAAAAACCCGAGACCATACAGAAAAAATGTTGCAAGGGTTTGGTGCAAAACTAAACATGAAAAATGGTGAAAATGGCGCAATAATAATTGAGATGGAAGCTAATCCTAAACTAATTGCACAAGATATTACTGTTCCCGGAGATCCAAGCTCAGCTGCCTTTGCGATCGTTGCAGCTACTATTATTCCAAATTCTGATGTTTTAATAAAAA
>JAJRPR010000026.1 GCA_024280655.1 Alphaproteobacteria bacterium
ATAAATATTGAAAGTATTATTTCTACGGGGTGAAAGCGCAGCGCCGTTGAAGCATCAATTTCTTCGTCTGAGTGGTGCACACGATGTAAACGCCACAATATTGGTACTTTATGAAACACTAAATGCTGCGTCCAAATGGTAAGATCAAGCGCCAAAAATCCCAAAATATACACTAGTCCTATTGGCAGGTTAATCAGATTAAACAGCCCAAACCCATTTTGTTGCGCCCAAATAGCGCTAAGAACTGCGGTTATTGGAACAATAAGACCAACTAAAAAAACTGCTATGAAATTTGTAAAAATAATCGCAAAATTTGTTGCCCAGCGTTTTACACGAGAAAAACGACGCTTACGACGAGGCAACCAAGCCTCAAGCAACGCCATTATAATAAAAATACCAATAAAAAAACTTAATCTAATCGTGCTTTCGCTCAAGCCAAGAAATTCCATAACCTATCCTATATTAGTTTATTCTAATATATAAACTAGTTAGACTGGCTTGACTATTAAAATAAAAACAAATTTTTGTGATATCAAACTTTGCGCAACCGAGCGCGCGCACCAACCTCAATCGCCGCAGTTGTTAGACGGTCAATGCTTAATCTATCACGCACCATTTCAAGCCAACGTAATTCTTCTTGCTCAAGCTCAAGATCAACGGCAGCAATTTCAACACAAAGCGCATAGGCCGTGTCATGTAATCTTGTCGGCAATGTTTTAAGCGCAATATCAAGCACCCTATTTAGATCATCAACCTCTCGCATTAAATCCAAACAATTACCCGCAACCTCAGAAAGCTGCGCCCGAGAATAATTTTCAAATATTGGCAAACGATCAACCAAAGCCCCTATTCGATCTAATTCAAGATCACTAAGCGAGCTATCAGCAGCAGCTGTTACAACCATTAAATATACCAAACCATCTTGTGATGAAAATACCATGAAACCCTAAACCCTCTAAATTTTCTAGTGCCCTAGAGTAAGAAGCTAAAAGCAATTTAACAAGGGGGGAAGTAGTTTTCTTTGCTTTTAAGATCTTTCGCTTATGCTCAAGATGACACGGGTTGCTACACGCTACGCTCAAAAATGACACAAGTTGTCACACTGAGCGTTAGCGAAGTGTCTTAAGCAAACTATTGCTTAATTTGAAGTTACAAAATAACAGCAAAAATATTGACTGAAAGCAAATTGGGTGCAACAAACCGCTTGAAATAACGAAAGAGAAATATTGTGTCTAAAAATAATCTAGTAAAACCAGCCCGCCGGCGTGAGGCAATAAAAATTGACCCTTCATTTTTTGATGTAGCAAAGAGCGCCAAAGCATGGCCATTTGTTGAGGCGCAACGACTTGTGAATCGCCTTAAGAGAACTGGTGAAAACTCAGTTATCTTTCAAACTGGTTATGGCCCTTCTGGCTTGCCCCATATTGGCACTTTTGGCGAAGTAATGCGCACCACAATGGTTAGAACCGCTTTTCGCCTGCTAACTGATGACAAAATTTCAACTAAATTAATTTGCTTTTCCGATGATATGGACGGGTTAAGAAAAGTACCAACCAATGTTCCAAACCAAGAAATGATGCAAGCCTATCTAAATATTCCGCTATCTCGTATCCCAGATCCATTCTCTAGTGAGTATAAATCTTTTGCTGCAGCAAATAATGCACGCCTAATGGCTTTCCTTGATGATTATGGTTTTGAATATGAATTTATCTCGGCAACCGATTATTATACATCAGGACGTTTTGATGAAGAGCTTATGCGCATGTTAGAAAAATATGATGACGTGATGGATATTATCCTACCAACTTTGGGGGCGGAGCGACAAGAAACCTATTCTCCATTTTTGCCAATTTGCAAACGCACTGGAAAAGTATTGCAAGTACCAATGATTGCCAAAGATATTGAAAAAGGCACAATTACCTATATTGACCCTGAAACTAGCGAAGAAATAGAAACCAGCGTAAGGGGAGGTAATGTTAAGTGCCAATGGAAGGCTGATTGGGCGTTGCGTTGGTTTGCGCTTAATGTAGATTATGAAATGGCGGGCAAAGATTTAATCGAAAGCGTGCGCCTTTCTTCTCGCATTGTAAAAGCACTTGGCGGCACACCTCCAGAAGGTTTTAATTTTGAATTATTCCTTGATGAAGAGGGACAAAAAATCTCTAAATCTAAGGGCAATGGGCTAACTATTGAGGACTGGCTTAAATATGCCACCCCCGAAAGCATGGCGCTTTTCATGTTCCAAAAACCAAAAACCGCCAAGAGGCTTTATTTTGATATTATTCCAAAAGCGGTTGATGAATATTATCAATTTGTCAGCGCTTACCACGATCAAGATAAAGCCAAGCAAATTGAAAACCCTGTCTTTCATATTCATTCTGGCGATCCAGACAAACACGATATGCCGATAAGTTTTGCGCTTTTGCTTAACTTAGTATCTGCCGCCAATGCACATGATAAAACAGTGCTTTGGGGCTTTATTTCAAGTTATGTAAAGGGCGCAACGCCAAGATCTCACCCCGAATTAGATAGGCTTGCAGGCTTTGCTATTGCCTATTTCGAAGATTTTATTAAGCCAAACAAAAAATTTCGAGCCCCAGACGAAAAAGAGCGAACAGCACTTATTGCGCTTAGTGAAGGATTAGAGAATTTGGGCAATTAAACAGATGCCGCAATAATTCAAAGTCTAGTTTTTGAAATAGGTAAAGAAAATGAATTTGAGCCATTACGTAATTGGTTTAAGGCGCTCTATCAAATTCTATTAGGGCAAGATCAAGGACCTCGTTTTGGCTCGTTCGTTGCGCTTTATGGCATTAATGAAACCAAAAAATTGATAAAAGACGCACTTAGCGGCAAACTAACATCATGATTTTTACTTATATTATTCACAGCAATAAATAATTATTCTTGCCCCAAACCTGTTGCAATGGCACGATAAAGCTAGGGACAAATAAAGGATAGGTAATTTTGCAAAAAAATTCTCAAGAATATTGTCGCAAATTTCTTGTGGTAATTGATGATACAGATGAGTGTGATCGCGCCGTAACTTTTGCAGCCTATCGTGTGAAGCGCACAGGTGGCACGGTTAAATTATTAGCTATTATTGAGCCAGACCAATTTCAACATTGGTTAGGGGTTGAACAAGTCATGCGTGCAGAAGCCTTAGAAAAAGCTAATGAATTACTAGAATTACGCACAAAACGCATTAAATCTATTGGCAATATTGCAGTTGAAACAGTGGTGCGTGAAGGCAAAAAGGCCAACGAAGTTGAAAAGCTTATCAATGAAGATCAAGCTATCGCAATTCTTGTTTTAGCTTCTGGCACTTCATCAGAAGGGCCCGGACCATTAGTTTCAGCCTTTGCCTCACGCTCAACTAACGCTTTACCAATTCCAGTAACTATCATTCCGGGTGGGTTAAGTGATGAAAAAATCATTGCGCTTTGCTAAATATTAAGCCCATAAGTGATTAATTTCATCTTACCCCTTCACTTCTTAGTAAGAGCCTTCTATATAATACAGGCTAGAAATAGATGAAAGATATTACTAGCTCTGTTGTCATGCTGAGCGCAAGCGAAGCATCTTATTTGTAGCAAAAGATCCTTCACTTTCGTTCAGGATGACATCTTGGCCATGTTGGAAGGGGTATTCACTTTACTTTTGAAGAAACTTCTATAGGATAGTAATTTAATTAAAGAGCAAAATCATGTTCATACAAACTCAAGCAACACCAAATCCAAACGCCCTAAAATTCTTACCTGGGCGTGAGGTAGTTAGCGGTGAGCCGCATAATTTCACAACTAAACAGGCAGCAGAAATTTCTCCTCTTGCTAGTGCGCTTTTTGAAATAGATGGCGTAAGCAGTGTATTTTTAGGTTCAGATTTTATCTCCATTACCAATGAAATATCTGATTGGAGCAACATAAAGCCAATTATTCTTGGCACAATAATGGATCATTTCCTTTCAGATGCACCAGTGTTGAATATAGATCAGAACTCTAAACATAGTGACCCTGAAGAAGAAGCTGAATTTTTTGATGAAAAAGATAGCGAAACTGTAGAAGTAATTAAAGAGCTGTTAGATAGCCGTGTGCGCCCTGCCGTGGCTATGGATGGTGGCGATATTACCTTTAGAGGTTTTCGTGATGGCGTAGTTTTCTTAAGCATGAAAGGCGCATGCGCTGGCTGCCCATCATCTTCTGCTACCCTAAAAAGCGGAGTTGAAAACCTATTGCGCCATTTCATTCCAAACATTGATTCAGTACAACAAATTTAAACACCATTAAGTTAAACTATTGGTGCGCTTTGACAGTAAAACTTCAAACGAACCAACGAGCTTCAACGCAAGCCGCAACCAGCCTTAGCGGCGTAAGCGTAAAAAAGTGCCGCCCCCCCACCAACCTACGCTCTTCGAGCTTCGGATCGGCAGGTCGGAGCATGAGCATAGGCGGATATATAAGGAGAACGGAGTCGGGCAGCCTTGAGTGGATAAGTATGGGAAAAGAATAACGGCGGGGGTGTCGGGGACGGGAGCGTAAGCGACCAACGGCGACAAGAATAAAAGAAGCGAAGCCTGCGAGCGCCGTGAGATATATAGTGTGGCGATCCCGACGCGATTCGAACGCGTGACCCCCAGATTAGGAATCTGGTGCTCTATCCTGCTGAGCTACGGGACCAAAGCCATATTTTTTCCATAATGCACACTAATAATATTAGAGCTAAAATAAAAACATAATAAGATATCGCTTTGGGGGGCTTTTATTTGCTTAATCAGTTTTTGTCCATTATTAAAATACCAACATTATTTCTTATTATGGCTTTAGCACTTTTACAGCCAGCTTTGGGGTGTGAAACATTGCAAACGGGATATATCAGCAAAGTCACACAAATCACTGATGGTGATAGTGTCATTTTAGAGGACGGCACACGAGTGCGCCTCATTGGTATTCAAGCACCAAAACTTTCTTTAGGGCGAGAAGAATTTACCGATTGGCCACTAGCTAATGAGGCAAAACAGGCGTTATCCACTATTGCCCTTAATAAAAGAGTGCGGCTTGATTTTGGTTCTGAAAAACAAGATAGGCATGGCAGAACATTAGCGCATTTATTTGTTATAAATGATGATGATAGTGAGGTTTGGTTGCAAAAATATATGTTACAGAGAGGTATGGCTAGGGTCTATTCCTTTGCTGATAACCGCTTGTGCATACCAGATTTATTAAATTATGAAGCAACGGCTCGCTCTAATCAACAAGGTATTTGGGGTGATGATTATTACAAAATCCGCATCGCTGAAAAACCCAATAGAATATTAAAATTAGATAATCGCTATGAGTTAGTTGAGGGTAGAGTTATTAGCGCTACTAAAGTCGGCTCTCGCACCTATCTTAATTTTGGCAAAAACTATAAAGATGATTTCACTATTGTAATAGAAAAATATGGACAAAAGATTTTTAACAAAGCAGATATTAATCCCCTTGCTTATGAAAATGCTCTAATTAGAGTGCGTGGGTGGATTGAAATTAAAAATGGCCCTATAATTGAAGTTACTCATCCTGAGCAAATAGAGGTTTTAGCAATAAGATGATTGCAAAATTAAACATTAAAAAACTAGCAAAGTTTTTTTTAATTATTCTAGCAACACTAAGCCTAGGCGCTTGCACACGCTTTATGGGCGAGCCAAATATTGGGGTTAGTAGAACTGGAGAGCAAGTAACCTCAAGTGCCGCCCCAAACGCTTCAACTACCGCAGCCCCTTCAAACAGCACTGCTCAAAGCGAGGAACATACAAGAATTATTAACTCTTACGGTGGCGTTTATAATAATAGAACAGCACAAATTATGGTTGCTAATGTTTCTAGCAAACTTTTATTAGCTGCCAGACAAGGGAATTCTAAATTCACCGTAACAATTTTAGATAGCCCTGATGTCAACGCTTTTGCACTACCGGGTGGTTTTATCTATGTCACACGTGGACTTTTAGCCCTAGCAAATGATGAAAGCGAATTAGCCGCTGTTTTATCGCACGAAATCGCCCATGTAATATTAAATCATGCCCGTGCCCGCTCTGATCGCACTCGCACATCACAAATCGTCGATAAAGTAATTAATAGCGTGCTTGGTGGTGATAGCGAAACAGATCAAACAGCCGCACGATCACGCCTATCTTTAGCAGCTTTTTCACAAAGCCAAGAACTTGCAGCTGATAAGGAAGGTATATTAATCGCTGGACGTGCTGGCTATGACCCACATGCCGCCGCACGTTTATTAAGTTCTATGCAACGCCAAACAGTTCTCGCTTCTGGACAACAAGAAAACCTTGATGATTTCCTTGCCACACATCCCTCAACTCCAGATAGAATTGAAAGAGCGATTAAATCAGCACGCTCGTTTGGCGCGCCAGGTATTGGTAGAGTTGGCAGGAGCTCTTATTTGAGCGCTATTTCAGGATTAAGGTTTGGCCCAAGTCCAAATCAGGGCGTAATTATTGGGCAAAAATTTGTGCAACCAACCTTAGGATTTACTTTTAGCGTACCAAAAGAATATAAGTTACAATATTCTCAAGCAGCCATTGTTGCAGTTGCAAATAATGGCGCAGCACTACGTTTTGACAGCGCTAAAGTTCCCTCAACTATGTCACTTGCAAATTATTTGCGCGCAGGCTGGATTACTGGATTAAAGCCAGAGACAGTGCAAAGTGACAAACAAGGTAATATCGAGATAGCCTATGGTGATGCACAAACTAGCCAGTGGATATTTAGGGTTTCAGTAGTTCGCTTTGAAGGTGAAGTCTATCGATTTATCTTTGCTGCAAAAAATGACAATATTAAATTTGAAAATGCTGCAAAAAGTACATTACAAAGTTTTAGACGAGCAGGAAATAAAGACATTGCGCAAATTAAAAATTCTTCCATTACTCTTGTAACTGCAAAATCAGGGGATAGGATTTCTAACTTGGTAAATAAAATGGCAAATATAAATGATGCCAGCTCTGTTTTTTTAGTACTTAATGACCTATATCAAGATGATCCACTAATTATTGGGCAACAATATAAAATTGTAACCATTGAATAAAGTTAAAAAATCTTAAGAAGGCAAAAAAGAAAAATGAATATCGGACAAGTATCTGAAAAATCAAACCTACCATCAAAAACTATTCGATATTATGAAGATATTGATCTGATAAAACCTGCTAGGTTAAATAATAATTATCGCCATTATTCTGAAAAAGACTTGCACCGCTTAAAGTTTTTACAACGAGCCCGCTCACTTGGTTTTTCTATTGATGAATGTCGTTTGCTTTTATCACTTTATGAAGATGAGCATCGTTCCAGCGCTGATGTAAAATCATTAGTATCAAAAAAAATCACCGAAATTGATCGCAAAGTTAAAGAGTTAAAATCACTAAAAATCACTTTATCATCTTTGTTTGAAAACTGTCATGGAGACGACAAACCAGATTGCCCAATCATTGATGATTTAGCAAGAACATACAGGTTTTGCAAAATCCAAATAAAGCAAAATAAAAATGTCAACTTCTAGCCAAAGGCGCAAATATCAAGGGCCTGCAATATTTAGTAAGGCCTATCGCCCATTTTTTCTTGGAGCAACTTTATGGGCTGTAATTTCGCTAATATTATGGATACTAATGCTTAGCGGAACTATCAGCTTACCAAGCGCTTTTTCAGCAAATGAATGGCACAAGCATGAATTACTATTTGGCTATACTGGCGCAGTAATCGCGGGCTTTTTATTAACCGCCATACCAAATTGGACTGGGCGCTTACCAATTTCTGGTTTGCGCTTATTTATATTAGTAACTGTTTGGCTATTAGCCAGAATAGTAATATTATTCTCTGCCAATATTAACCCAATTCTAGTAATGCTAATTGATCTTGCGTTTCCCTTTTTGCTTAGCTTAAGTATTTCTATTGAAATTATTGCTGGTAAAAATTGGCGCAATTTACGTGTGTTAATAGTCTTATTAGCTTTTATGTTAGCCAATTTTTATTTTCATATTGAAGTTATGAATAAGGGCTATTCACAATATTCAGCCAATTTAGCTCTTGCAATAATTATCATATTAATAATGCTTATCGGTGGGCGTATCATTCCAAGTTTTACCAGAAATTGGCTTGTTAAATCGAAACAAACACATTTGCCCACTGCATTTAATAGGTTTGATATTATCACAATGATAGTTTCAATAATTGCACTATTAGCATTTGTATTTCTTTCTAATCAAATGCTGGTAGCTATTCTTATGCTATTTGCAGGCTTGCTTAATCTCATTAGGCTTTCCCGTTGGTCGGGGATTTATTGCACAAAACAGCCGATGATATTCATCTTACATATTGCATATTTATTCATACCATTAGGGTTTTTTGCTTTAGCTATTTCTAAAATTTCACCAAGTTTAATAAATGAAATAGGGGCACTGCACCTATTTAGTGCAGGGGCAATCGGCGTAATGACTATTGCAATGATGTGCAGAGTTAGCCTAGCGCATGGCGGTCAAAAGCCAGAAGCAGACAAAACAATATCACTAATTTTTATAGCAATAATTACCAGTGTTATTTTACGATTTGCCGCTGATTTTTTCCCCTCAATCAGCTTTATTATTCACATAAGCGCAAGTCTTTGGATTGTAGCATTTGCATTATTCATCATTCGCTATTGGCGAATATTAACTACTTAAATCTTGTTTTAATAAATCAAGTTTTTCTCTAAATTCTTTTGAAATTGGGGCGCTAAGACCTTCTTTCTCAGCTTCTAAAATCAATTCATTCGTGTGTTTTTCAATGGTTTCTTTTAACATTGCGTGCATTTCATCTGGATCAAGACCTTTGGGGATAGGAGGTAAAAACCTTGCCGTTGCAGTGCCCGGCCAAAGAACAAGCGCATTGCGTGCCCAAAACAGACCAGAATTAAGCGCCACAGGAACAACAGGTACATCAAGATCTTGATACATTTTGGCAATTCCATAGCGATAATCATTTTCTGCTAATGGTGCTTTCCTTGTCCCTTCAGGGAAAATAATAATTTTACAGCCATTTTTTATTGCTTCTTTTGCCTGTCTATTCATTTCAGGAATAGCCTTTGATTTCATTTTTCTATTAACAGAAATTGTATCAAAATCTCTCGCAGCCCATCCAAAAAACGGAATATCTAATAATATCTTTTTTGCAATAAATGAAGGCCTGCCAACTTTTGGAAATATAGCAAAAATATCCCAATCTGACTGATGTTTAGAGCCAATAATACAACCGCCCTTAGGAATATTTTCTTCTCCCAAAATAATTGTTTTAATCCCAACAATAAAGCGCAAGAAAAATAGCGTCGAATAACCCCAATATTGCGCAATTACCCAGCCAAACCTATACCAGCCTCGTTTTTTGAACAGCGACAATGTTCCTAATATAATAGCCACAATAGCTGTATTTAAGATAAAGAAAATATAAAATATTATTGATCTAATTGCCTGAATTATCATAATCTGTCTAGTTCCCAAACTTGTTCAACTACCAAATAATTGTTACCAAGTAATTTGCGATAAAAACCTTTTCACAGTCATACGAGAAGTAAAAGCCGTAAGTCCAGCAATTATCGGCACAAGCATTAATATCCAAAAAATACCAATAATCCCAAGTGAAAAAGTGCCAAATAATATAGATATTTGCTCAGAAGAAGAATTTGGCAAAATGTTTGAGCTAAGCGCCCCCATTAAAACAAAGAATATAAGAGCAAATATTGCGCCAATTAAAGCACCACGAAAGCCAATTTTAAGAAACCTCCCCTGAAACTCTTTAGCCACAAACTTGTTTGATGCGCCAATAAAATGTAAGACATCAACAATTTCACGATTTGTAGCCATAGCCCCTCTTGTTGCAAAAACCGTTGCTAATAATGTAGCTAAAATTATTAAAACCAAGCCCAAAACCCCTGAAAAAACTATAGTCCCAGCCATAGAATTAAGCTGAGTGCGCCACACATCATGCCTATCAAGCGAAGCTCCTTTTATGATTTTCAATTCATTTTCTAAAGTTTCAAGATCAGCATTTGCTGGATCAGATAAACGAACAATTATTAAACGAGGAATGTTTAATTCGGTTAAATCAAGACCCTCACCAAGCCAAGGCTTAAGCAAATCTTCGCTTTCTTCAATACTAAGCGCACGAGCATTAGCAACGCCCTTTGTTGCCTCAGCAATAGTTTCAGCTAGGCGCAAATTAGCGTCCATCAACTCTCCCTCAATAGGGCTAATTTGAATAGTTACTTCACGCCCCACATCTTGTGACCAAGCAAGGGCTGATTTTTGAATTAAAATAACACCACCGAGCGTAACAGCACAAAGAAAAGTCATAATAGCAATTAATAACATAAGAGTTCGGCCCGACACAGATTTTGCGGGGACAATGGGGGTAGGTTTGCTATATTGTTGTTTCATCTCAACCATAATTTAATTCCCCATTTTCAGTTAATTGCAAGCATGGATAGTTAAACTTTTTGAGCATGTTTAATTCATGAGTTGCAACAATAATTGTTGTTCCCATGCGATTTAACTCAGCAAATAAATGTAAAAGTCTCTCGGACAAAGCAGGGTCAACATTTCCCGTTGGCTCATCAGCAAGTAAAATTTCAGGCCGAGCAATAACCGCTCTAGCAATAGCTGCACGTTGTTTTTCGCCTCCAGACAAAAGAGCAGGTTTTGCGTGCATTCTATCGCCAAGCCCCACCCAATCTAGTAATTCTGTAACATTATCTTTGTAATTTTCTTCACTTTGACCAAGCACACGTAACGGCAAGGCAACATTTTCAAAAGTGCTTAAATGATCAAGCAATCGAAACTCTTGAAACACAATTCCAATATGACGGCGCAATTCAAGCAAGCGCTCTCTTTTTAGATTTGTAATATCCTCTCCAAACATCGACATAGTGCCTCTGCTGGGTTTTAATGATAATAATAATAATCTTAATAGTGAGGTTTTGCCTGATCCTGAAGGGCCTGTTAGAAAATGAAACGAGCCGGGCTCGATTGAAAAACTAACATCTTTCAAGATTTCAGGGCCATCGCCATATCTAAGACCAACATTTTCAAATTCAATCACTTCGTGTCCTTTCGAATCAGTCACTTAAATCACCTTATCAGCGATAGTATAAAAATGGGAGCTAGCTAAAGCCAAAGCAACATAACTAACACTTAATATTGAAATCATCAAAAAATGTTTGAAGAGTTTTAACTACCTTTCATTAAAATAGCCAAAAATCGATAATTATTTATGGTTAAATATGATTATTATATGCCCAAATTGCCAAACAAATTACCAAGTAGCGCAAAAAGCTATTGGCGCTTTAGGGCGAAAAGTTGTTTGCGCTAATTGCCAGCAATCGTGGAAAGCAAAATTTGAGCAGGCTCAAATACCTATAACTAAGCCCCAAATAGTTACAAATAATGATGTATCACCTTCAAAGGAACAGCAAGATAGCGATGAAATATTCTCATCTGCTGACGAAAAAAACCTTGATGACGAGTTTTCCAAACAAGAACAAATAGAAAAACAAACAGCCAATAATGACATAAGCAATAATAGTAAGCTTGATAAATCTCTCAAGAGAAAGCAAAAAAAAGATTTGCTTAAACGCAAAAATAATATGACGCAAAATATGCCACTTAACCGCATGAAAAAAAGCGCTAGGATTTGGGCATTAATATTGCTGCTTCTAATTAGTTCTATTGGTTCGTTTTTTCGTGATAATATAGTTGGTAATTTCCCACAATTTGCCAAATTTTATGAAGCCGTAGGCTTAGAAGTAAATCTGGTTGGGCTTGAATTTACTAATGTTAAAACACTAATTATCAAGGATAATGGCTCTGATAAATTATCCATCAGTGCAAATATTCATAATATTACAAATAGTGAAATATCAATTCCAAACATCATAATTAGCCTAATTAATGACAATGAAGAGATTTTAATAGAGTGGAGTATAGCCCCAAGGGTAAAGACACTTAAAGCTAGAGAGATATTAGATTTTGAAACTCATCTTGAAGATGCACCACCTGACGCTCAAACAGTAAAATTTAGTTTCGCAAGAAACTGAAGAACAATTAGGTAAATAAAAATACTATAAGGAAAAATATATGGCACGCATATTAGTAGCAGAAGATGATGAAAATGTCCGCGCCTTTGTAGTTCGAGCATTAGAGATAAAGGGGCATAATGTTCTATCGGCTGAAGATGGTGGCTTGGCTCAAGAAGTTCTAAATGAACAAAATGGCCAATTTGATTTATTGCTTTCGGACATAAAAATGCCTGTCATGGACGGAATAGGCCTATCGTTATTTGCTGGCGCACAATTTCCAAATATCACAATTTTGCTAATGACCGGTTTTGCAGATCAACGTGAAAGAGCTAGCGGGCTTGATAGTTTAATTTATGATGTAATAGCCAAGCCATTTAACCTTGCATCATTATTAGAAAAAGTTGAGGACGCGCTTAACAAAAAGCCAATAGAAATCACCCCACTAGCAAAAAGCGGACTAAATCAAATCTAATTCCATAATATGTTGGCTTATGAAGCTAGTGCATTAACTCGTTTAGCAAGACGAGAAACTTTGCGTGATGCAAGGTTACGATGTACTAAATTATGAGTTGCAGCACTTTGAATAATTGGCTGTGCTTCTTTAAGGGCAATTTGTGCTTCA